>JBOHXX010000004.1:0-25000 GCA_050737675.1 Pseudoxanthomonas sp. | reverse complement strand
ACGGTCCTAAGGTAGCGAAATTCCTTGTCGGGTAAGTTCCGACCTGCACGAATGGCGTAACGACAGCGGCGCTGTCTCCACCCGAGACTCAGTGAAATTGAAATCGCTGTGAAGATGCAGCGTTCCCGTGGCAAGACGGAAAGACCCCGTGAACCTTTACTATAGCTTTACATTGAACGTTGAGTTCGTCTGTGTAGGATAGGTGGGAGGCTTTGAAGCGATGGCGCTAGCTGTCGTGGAGCCAACCTTGAAATACCACCCTGTCGTGCTTGACGTTCTAACCTAGCTCCGTAATCCGGAGCGGGGACCATGTATGGTGGGTAGTTTGACTGGGGCGGTCTCCTCCCAAAGAGTAACGGAGGAGCACGAAGGTACGCTCAGCGCGGTCGGACATCGCGCACTGTGTGCAAAGGCATAAGCGTGCTTGACTGCGAGATCGACGGATCAAGCAGGTACGAAAGTAGGTCTTAGTGATCCGGTGGTTCTGTATGGAAGGGCCATCGCTCAACGGATAAAAGGTACTCCGGGGATAACAGGCTGATACCGCCCAAGAGTTCATATCGACGGCGGTGTTTGGCACCTCGATGTCGGCTCATCACATCCTGGGGCTGTAGTCGGTCCCAAGGGTATGGCTGTTCGCCATTTAAAGTGGTACGCGAGCTGGGTTCAGAACGTCGTGAGACAGTTCGGTCCCTATCTGCCATGGGCGTTGGAGATTTGAGAGGGGCTGCTCCTAGTACGAGAGGACCGGAGTGGACGAACCCCTGGTGTTCCGGTTGTCACGCCAGTGGCATTGCCGGGTAGCTACGTTCGGAAGCGATAACCGCTGAAAGCATCTAAGCGGGAAGCGCGCCTCAAGATGAGATCTCCCGGGACACAAGTCCCCTAAAGGAACGATGAAGACTACGTCGTTGATAGGTCAGGTGTGTAAGTGCAGTAATGCATTGAGCTAACTGATACTAATGATCCGTGCGGCTTGACCATATAACCTCAAGTTGCTTTAGTCTCGACACACGTCGATTGGAATCCAAATAGCAAACTACTTCCCAAGACCTTATGAGAGACAGGCGCCACTCCTATTTTTATAGGTATGAGCGACGCTCCAACCGTCTCCCTGGTGAAATTAGCGCTGTGGAACCACCCGATCCCATCCCGAACTCGGAAGTGAAACGCAGCTGCGCCGATGGTAGTGTGGCCTAAGCCATGCAAGAGTAGGTCATCGCCAGGGTCTTTACCCCAAAACGCCATCTCCGAAAGGAGGTGGCGTTTTTCTTTGTGTGATTTCGGGCGAGAGGCATGTAGTCGTTGTTGCGAATACAGCGGGAAACAAGGGAGCGCAATGACGATGAAATGGTTGTCTCTGGACTGGTAGTGCTTGTTCCCGGCGCGCATGCGAAGTCATCACGGCACAAACGCTGCAGTTGCACGAAAGCGCGATCACCCTGGATAGCCATCTGGGGCGGGTGACTGGATTTTCCCCAAATCGATCTATCGCGGATGAAAGGGTCGGATTGGATGCCTGCTGCACCTGCTGGAAGTGGCCGGCTCGAAACAGGTAGGCATCGGCGCCGACCAGGATCGCGGGGCAGCAGCGGTGTCACCGGAATGGAGGATGTTTCGGCGCTTCCAAAGATAACCGGGCGCCTGCTGCAGGCGGCACAAGCAAAAAGAAAATCCACGATGTGCCGGGCGATAACCTGCTACGTCTTGTACATGAGGTTCAGGCGAAAGTTGGCGAGGAACCAAGAAATAGCCAACAAATACAATGCTTTGCATTTTTCTGGGCGGGCAACAGTTGTTCTGCAAATGAAACGATGGAACTCTTTTCCTGTTTAGCAGTCGAACTCCCCGACTGCTAAAATGACCGCTATGAACCAGACCACTGCAGCCACCGCCATGGTGGCAAACAATCTGCCCATCCCCAGCGCGCTCGGTTCGCTCGATGCCTACATTGGCGCCGTGCACCAGATTCCGGTGCTCACGGTCGAGGACGAACAGAGTCTTGCTCGCCGTTTCCGCGACGGCGAGGACCTCGACGCCGCGCGTGAACTGGTGCATTCGCACCTGCGCTTCGTCGTGCACGTGGCACGTGGCTACAACGGTTATGGCCTGCAGCTGGGCGACTTGATCCAGGAAGGCAACATCGGCCTGATGAAGGCGGTCAAGCGCTTCGACCCCGAGATGGGCGTGCGCCTGGTCAGTTTTGCCGTGCACTGGATACGCGCGGAAATGCACGAGTTCATTCTCAAGAACTGGCGCATCGTCAAGGTCGCCACGACCAAGGCGCAGCGCAAGCTGTTCTTCAACCTGCGCAAGTCGAAGACGCGCCTGGGCTGGATGAATGACGCCGAGGTCACGGCAGTGGCCGCCGATCTCAAGGTATCCAAGCGCGAAGTGCTGGAAATGGAATCGCGTCTTTCCGGCAGGGATATCGGCTTCGATGCGCCGTCCGACGAGGATGACGACCATGCGCCGCCGTCACCAGGTGCGTACCTGATGACGCAGGACGAAGATCCGTCGCAGGCCTACGAGCGTGCCGATAGCGAAGACAACCAGCTGGAACTGCTCCGTGAAGGCATGGCCGGACTCGACAAGCGTTCACGCGACATCGTTATGCGCCGTTGGCTGGATGACGACAACAAGGTGACGTTGCAGGAGCTGGCTGATGAGTACGGGGTGTCGGCCGAACGCATCCGCCAGATCGAGGCCAACGCGCTGAAGAAGATGAAGGCGCTGTTCGCAGCCTGATCACCGGTAATCGCAGTAGCAACAACGAACGGCCCGGGCAACCGGGCCGTTCGCGTTTGCGAGAGCAAAGACGCATACATATGCGCATGATCCGGATATCGCGACGTAATCGGCAAGATTAGTCTGCACGCATTCCCTCAATGGAGTGCGTCATGGATTATGTGATCAGTGGGTTGCCGGTACAGCCGTTCCAGTCGTTGTTCGGGCTTGGTGATGCGGAGTTACGTGCGCATGGCGTGATCCGCATGGCGGTCGACTCGAACCCCGGATTTCCCTGTCGCATATCGCTGGAAGATGCGTGGATCGGCGAGTCCGTGCTGTTGCTGCCATGGGAGCACCTCGATGTGGATACGCCATATCGCACGGGCGGCCCGATCTTCGTACGCGAAACGGCGCGTGATCAAGCGCGAGTCCGCAATGCCATCCCCGAACAGCAACGCAGTCGCCTGCTGTCGGTGCGCGCCTACGATGCCGAGGGCTGGATGCTGGACGCCGAAGTGGCCGAAGGAACCCTGTTGGAAGCGCTGATCGCACGTTTCTTCGGTAACGCACGCATCGCCTACCTGCATGTGCACAATGCGCGCCGCGGTTGTTACGCCTGTCGCGTCGATCGTGGCTGATCGTAGTCATCGCGGCCCAAGATGATCCGCGCCCCGCGCTGGTAGCTCCAGTAGGCCCAGGCCCAGTTGAGCAATACCACCAGACGATTGCGGAAGCCGATCAGGAAAAACACGTGCGCGGCCAGCCAGAACCACCAGGCGACTATGCCGGAAAGCTTCAGGCGCCCGAAGTGGACGATCGCCGCCATCCGGCCGATGGTGGCGAGGTTGCCGTAGTCCTGGTAGCGGAAGGCGGGAGCAGGTTTGCCCTGCAAACGTGCGCGGATCGCGTCGGTGACGTGCCGGCCCATCTGCTTGGCCGCAGGCGCGACGCCCGGCACCGGTTTGCCGTCCTGCTGCACCGAAGCCAGGTCGCCGGCGACGAAGATCTGCGGATACCCTGGCACGCTCAAGTCGCTTTCGACCGGCACCCGGCCGGCGCGATCCAGCGGAACGTCCAGTGATTCCGCCAGCGGGGAGGCGGCCACGCCGGCCGCCCAGACCACGGTGCGTGCGGGCACGAATTCATCGCCCAGGCGATAACCGGATTCGTCGATGTGGGTAACCGGGGTTCCGGTGGAGACTTCGACACCGAGTTTTCGCAACTGCCCGCGCGCCTTCTCCGAAAGATCCTCGGGGAATGAGGAAAGCACTCGCGGCCCGGCCTCGATCAGGCGCACGCGGGCCTCGGAGGGATTGATGTTGCGGAATTCGTTGGTCAGCGTGTGCCGCGCGATCTCGGCCAAGGTCCCGGCAAGCTCCACGCCGGTCGGACCACCACCGACGATGGCGAAGTTCAACCACGCCGCTCGCTTTGCAGCATCCGGCTCGGCTTCAGCGCGTTCGAACGCCAGCAACAGGTGCCGGCGCAACTGCAGCGCATCGTCCAGGGTCTTCAGGCCCGGCGCATGCTTGGCCCACTCGTCATGACCGAAGTAGGCATGGGTGGCGCCGCTGGCCAACAGCAGGTAGTCGAAATCCAGATGACTGCCGTCATCCAGCGTGATCCGTTTTCCCGCTGCGGAAATATCGCGCACTTCGGCCAGGCGCACTTCGACGTTGAGCTGCTTGCGCAGGATGTGGCGTAGCGGTGCGGCGATGTCGGGCGATGAAAGTCCGGCAGTCGCGACCTGGTAGAGCAGCGGCTGGAACAGGTGGTGGTTGCAGCGGTCAACCAGGGTGATGCGAACCTTGGCTTTGGCCAGGGCGCGCGCGGCCCAGAGACCGGCAAAGCCGCCGCCGATGATGACGATGTGGGGTCGGTCCGGATCCATTGGCATGGACATAGGGTAACGTTGAAACCGCATGCGGTGATATCGGGGCGATGGGCATGGGAATCCGCGAGATGAAGGCTGGTCCGCAGGCATGGATCTGCTGGGAGTGAGCGCACGCGCACTGGCGACCAAGGAAGACGTGCCGACCCGTTGGCAAAGCGTCCTGTTCGAAATGAAGGCGTGGGCATTTCGCGCGTCTCGCTGGTACGAAGATGGCCTTGGGCGTCCCGCCCGCCATGTGGCTGGCGCGTCGTTGAACAACGCCCGCTTGCTGGCCGAATCGACCAGTCCGCTGTGGCCCGATGATGAGGCCGCGTGGGACCTGGTCGCGGGCAAGATCCACAACCTGCGACTCGCGGCGCGGCGACTGGATGGCATCGTGGTGCCGGCGGGCGAGGTTTTCAGCTTCTGGCGGCAGCTCGGTCGCGCGACGCGCCGACGCGGATACGTGCCTGGGCGCGAATTGCGCGAAGGTTGCCTGGTGCCTTCGATCGGCGGCGGCCTGTGCCAACTGTCCAACGCCCTCTACGACGCCGCGTTGCGGGCCGGGCTTCAGGTGGTCGAACGCCATCGGCACACGCAGGTGGTGCCCGGATCGCTGGCCGAGTCGGACCGCGACGCGACGGTGTTCTGGAATTACCGCGATTTTCGATTGCGTGCGGCACAGGCTTGGCGACTTGAGGTGGAGCTGGATGCCACGCATCTATCCGTTCGGATACGCGGGGTGGCAGCGGATGCATCGTTTCCGGTTCCCATCGCGCTGACGGCGCGTAAATCCGTCGCGATCGAGGACTGCGCCGGATGTGGCGAAAGTGAATGCCATCGCCACGTCGGTGAAACACGCGCGCACGCGCACCGCACCTGGTTGGTGGGCGAAGACTGGCCTGAGTTCGAGGCGTATCGCAAGCAGGCGTTTTGCGAAGGCGACAGAGTCATCCATCCTGCTGCTGCGCAGGGATTCCATGGCCGCGTGACCTCCCTGTGCGCACGCGCCTTGCGGCGTTTTCACCTGTGGCGCGGGCAACCGTTGCCGCAGGCGCGGCTGGGCGCGTACCGGTGGTTGGCGCAGGCGTGTTCACGCCAACTGCGGTACACGGACACGGATTTGATCGTGCCGCAAAGTTTGTTGCCCTACCTGTGGGCGGCGGGCGAGTTGTCTGGAAGGCGCTTCGACGTGCTGATGACGGCATTGCCCATGCATGAAATCCAGGGTCAGTTGGATCAGGCCGCGATGCGCCATCCGCATAGCCCGACGTTGCGGGATTTTCGCGGGGACGCTGCGCTGGTGGATGCGGAACGTGAGGCCTTGGCACGGGCCGGGCATTGGATTTCGCCACACATGGGAGTTCTGGAGCTGGCCTGTGGACGGGGACTGCCCGTGCCCTGGCGGCTGCCCGAACGCATCGACGCGGATGCCACGGACTGTCGGGATCGAACGGATCCGCCTCGTGTATTTCTTGCGGCTTCAGCACTGGCGCGCAAAGGGGCTTATGAGTTGCGCGAAGCCTTGCAGCAATTGCCGATACAACTGTGCCTGCCGCCGGGCGCGCAAGAGGCGCCCGCTTTCTGGCAGGGATTCTCCGTCCGCCGTGCTGCGTCGATGACGCAGGGCATACGCGATGCGGATGTGGTGGTGTTGCCGGCCTGGATAGAGCATCAACCGCGTGGCCTGCTGCAAGCCATGGCCTTGGGAAAAACCGTGATTGCGACCGGCGCGTGTGGCTTGCCGGCCGGATTGCCATGGATACGGGTTGCTGAAGGGAGCGTGGCGGAACTGCGTAATGCCATCGTGAAGGTGCTGGCGTTGCCGTGAGGGTGTTTGATCCCGGGTCGAACATTCTTTATTGGCCGGCGCGGATAGCTTGATGTCCATCCGGCTTATCCCGACCTGTCGGGGCCGTTTTGCATGAGGCTGGGAGCAAGAACGCCCCTCCTCCATCCTCCCCCGCTGCGCAAGGGAGTAGGCCAGGAGCATGGCGAGGGATCAATAGAGATCCAGCGGATCCACGTCCAGCGACCAGCGCACCTTGCGCGCCTCGGGTAGCTCGTAGATGGCGGGCAGCGCGGCGTCAAGTGCAGCGTGCAAAGCACGACGATTCGGAGAGGACAACAATAGTTGCATGCGGTGCATGCCGGCGCGGCGGGACATCGGCGCGGGAAGAGGGCCCTGGATTTCAATCGATGGAATTGTCAATGACGGCTCGGTTGCAACTGGCGTCTCCGTACCCTCATCCGTCGCTTCGCGCCACCTTCTCCCGGAGGGAGAAGGGACCGGCGCACTGAAGATTGATCTGGCCGCGTGCAGGAATGCTGTCGCGGCATCCACGTGCTTGGCTTCCGCGCGCAACAAGGCCAAGTGTGCGAAGGGCGGGAAACCCGCGGCCTGGCGCTGCTCCAGTTCGCTTTCCGCAAACGCGTGGTAGCCACCATTGATCAGGGTGTTGAGCAGCGGGTGGTCGGGGTGATGGGTCTGCAGCCACACTTGTCCGGGCTTCTGCGCCCGTCCGGCGCGCCCGGCCACCTGGATGAGCTGCTGGGCGAGTTTTTCGCCGGCGCGGAAATCCGACGAGAACAAACCTTCGTCCACGCCCACCACCACCACCAGGGTCAAGTGCGGCAGGTCGTGGCCCTTGGCCAGGATCTGCGTGCCGACCAGGATGCCGGGGCGGTCGCCGAGTTTTCCCAGCAGTCCGGCCAGCGCATCGCGACGCTGCGTGGTGCTGCGATCGATCCGCAGTACCGGCACGTCGGTGAACTTTTCCATCAGCATTTCTTCGATGCGTTCGGTGCCGATGCCCTGCGGCTGCAAGGCCAGCCCGCCGCAATCCGGACACGCCGGCGGCACCGCCTGGCGTGCGCCGCAGTGGTGGCATTGCAGGCGACGCCCCGCGCCATGCACGGTCATTGGCGAGTCGCAACGTTTACATTGCGCGCTCCAACCGCAGTCGTGGCACATCAGCACCGGCGCGTAGCCGCGGCGGTTCTTGAACACCAGCACCTGTCCGCCGGCTTCCAGCGCGCCGGTGATCGCGGTAATCGTGTCGCGCGAAAGGCCGGCCTCTAGCGGACGCTTGCGTACGTCCTGTACGCGTACCGAAGGCGGTTTCGCATCGCCCGCGCGCTGGTTGAGCCGCAGGTGCACGTAGCGTCCGCTGGTGGCGTTGTGCAGCGATTCCAGCGATGGCGTGGCGCTGCCCAGGATCACTGGCACGTCCAGCGCCTTGCCGCGGACCAGGGCGAAATCGCGCGCGTGGTAGCGCATGCCGTCCTGTTGCTTGTAGCTGCCGTCGTGTTCTTCGTCGACGATGATCAGGCCGGCCTGCGGCAGCGGCGTGAACACCGCCGAGCGCGTGCCCACCGCGACCCGCGCCTCGCCACGTGCGAACGCCGCCCAGCCGCGCGCACGTTCGTTGTCGTTCAAGCCCGAATGCAGCGCCAGCACCGGCACGCCCAGGCGCTGGCGGAAGCGCGCCAGCGTTTGCGGGGTCAAACCGATCTCCGGCACCAGCACCAGCGCCTGCTTGCCGCGGCGCAGGCAGTCGGCGATCGCATGCAGGTAGACCTCGGTCTTGCCGCTGCCGGTCACGCCGTCCAGCAGCAAGGGCGCGAAACCCTTCGCACCCAGGATTGCATCGACCGCCGCCTGTTGCTGCGGGTTGAGCGACGGCCCGGGTTGCGGATCAGGGGCCACGGTGGAAGCCGGGATCGCCACGCGTTCGACCAGGCCGCGCTTGCCCAGTGCGCGCGCGGTGCTGCGCCAGTCGTCCAGGTGCAGGTCCAGGGCATCCTCGTCGCGCTGATGGCGCGATTCGGCGTCGAGTGGCGAAGCCAGTAGCCATTCGACCAGATGGCGCGGACGCGTGCCCTGGCGCAGGCGCTGCCATCCATCGATGCCTTCCGCGGTCAGGCGCCAGGCCCAGGCATGGGTGTCGGGCAGCGGCTCGCCCTGGCGTAGCAGCACGGGCAGGGCGGTGCCCAGCACCTCGCCCAGCGGGGCATGGGTATAGCGTGACAGCCAGCGCAGCGATTCCAGCAGTTCTCCCTGCAGCAACGGTGTGTCGTCGAGCACCGCCAGTATCTGGCGTAGATCGGGCATGCCGCTGCCGGGGGTGGCGGTAGCGACCACCACGCCGGTCATTTCACGCGCGCCGAACGGCACCCGCACCCGTTTGCCGACGTCCGCCGCTGACGGCGAATGGCCCGCAGGCGGCAGGTAGTCGAACCCGCGTGGCAGCGGCAAGGGCAGGGCGACGCGGAAGAGGGAGTCGATGGACATCCGCGCCAGTTTACCGACCACCGCAAGGGTGCCGGCATGCGTGCTGCAGTTGCACGCCATTGTTGCCTTGTGAATGACGAAAATCACGCAAGTCGCCGCCACGTATGGAGATTCTTCTTTATCCACATGGCCTGTGGATAAAACTGTGCATCAACCCATTGCTCCACGCTCGCGGAGGCTTGCTGCAAGCTCCGGCGTGAGGTTGGCTAAAAAAACGCCAGCAGAGCAAAGCCCATAAGAATCAATGAATTACCCGTGAAACAAGAATGTAATGGGAGGCCCCGGTCAGCCCGCAACAATGTATGTGACCTTCTGGTGACGGCTGTGCACAACCTGTTTTCGGTGCAAACCCTTGCGGCGCTTGGGAGAGCAGGTTTTGCGAATCTGTCAAGCAACTTTCTGCGCTCTCGAAATAACCGTGCGCAGCTATGATGCGGCGACGAATCCCCCGGTTCCCTGATGCACAGTCCCTTGAACGAAGCTGCGGCCGTGCCAGCCGCCCTCTCGGCCTTCCTGCGTGGTGTCGAACGCCGCGGCGCCCTGTTCGCGGAACTCCAGTGCGGTGATCGCGATGCCGGCGACACCGCCCTGGCTGCGGCCTTGCGCGCCTTCCGCAACCACGCCGGCGAGCTGGCCATGGCCGAATGGCCGCGGCGCTTCTGGAGCCTGCTGGTCTCTGCCCCGCCGCTGCGCCAGGCGGCGCCTCTGGCGCGTTGGCCACCCGCGTTGCGATCGCTGGCGCCGTTGGGTTCCGGTGCCCGCCGCGCCTTGTTGCTGCGGCTGGTGGCGGGATTGCCGGAAGAGGAAGCGGCGCTGGTGCTGGGACTGGATCCAGCCGCCTATCAACAGGCATTGACCGACGCCTGCCCGCGCGACGCCGACGGCCAGCCCGATGCGCTGGCCTGGCGCTCGCTGGCCGAAGCCATCCAGCAGCAATTGCGCGACCTGCCTCCGGATCGCCTGGCGCGCCTGGCGCGGCTGCGCGAGGAAGCCATCGCCGGCACCCGCCACGAACGTCCCCGCGCCGGCACCACGACTGCCGCCGCGGCAAAGCCGGCCGCCGCATCCGTCCATCGTCGCTGGCCATGGGTGGTGCTGGTGCTGGGCGCGTGCGTGCTGGCATTGGCGGCGACCTGGTGGTGGCCGCGATGGCAGGGCTCGGCGGCTACCGGTTCCGTCCTCGAACAAGGTGTCCAGCGCCTGCAGGATGAAGTGGAAATCCGCAGCGAGGAATTGCCGGAACAGGCACCGGCGGCGCGCTTCGATGCGACCACCGCGCTGCTCACCCATCCGGATTTCGAGTTGGTGATGGATGCGCAGGAGGAAGCCCTGGCGCGCGATGCCGATTTCAATGCCTGGTACGCGGCCGGTGCCGACGCCGTGGTTGAAGATGCAAAGCCCGCCACCGAATCGCCGGCCGCGGAAAAGACCGATGCAACGGAGACCTCCGATGCACAGCTCTGAACCAGCGCACGATCATTCTTTCCCTCGCCGTGCCGCGCTGCTGCTCGTGGCGTTGCTGTGGATGTCGCCGCAATTGCTGTCCGCCGCCGGCCCGGAAACACTGGTTGAAGACCGGGCACCGCAGGATCTACGCGCGGCCCGCCTGCAGGCGATGAGCTCCGAACAGCGCGTGCAGTTCGGGCAGCGACTGGCTGAATGGAAGGCGCTGCAGCTGGCCGAACGCGAGGATCGCCGTGCGCGCTATCAAGCCTGGCTGCAATTGGAGGAAGCCGAGCGCACGCGCCTGCGCGCGGTCGCCGCGGAAGTCGCAGCGTTCCCGCCGCAGCGGCAACAGGCGTTGCGCGCGCAGTTCGATGCACTGGATGCAAGCCAGCGCCGTGGCTGGCGCCTGGGACCGACGCTCGGCGCGGATTACGAAAAACTGCAGCCGTTGCTGGCCTATGTTCCGCCCGCACAACGCTTGCCGTTGTTGGCTGCACTGCGGGCGATGAGCGCGGAGCAGCGCGCCGGACTGGCGGTGCTGGCCCAGCGCACGCCGCCGCAGGATCGCGATGCATTACGCGCGGAACTGCTGGCCCAGTCGGGGACGCAGCTGGAAGCCTGGCTGCAGCAGAAGCTCGCTCGCTGATGGAGCCTTCAGAAGCCCAACTTTTTGGTCGCCATTCCCGCGAAGGCGGGAATCGCTCTTAGGCGGACCAAGGTTGTTCGTTCAGCGACTTCAAGTCGTTGAAAGCAGTGCGTTTGATAATCGGCCTTCGGTTGTTCAAGAGCGATTCCCGCCTTCGCGGGAATGACGATCTGTTTTTTGAACCCATCCCGGCGCTCTCGCTGGCCAGGGAGGTTTGAAGAAGCCGCAGGCATCGCCAGTTAAGATGGCGCCCTGCCGCGACCCGGAACCCGTGCCCTCGCACACCCGTAGTCGGGCCTTGAGCCTTCATGCCTTCGCAAATTTCTTCCGTTCCTGGTTTCGGTCGCGAAATACGCAGCACCGGCAAGCTTGCGTTCCCGCTGGTCCTGGGCCACGTCTCGACCGGCTTGATCGGTTTCGTCGACAACGTCATCGCCGGCCACCACGGCACGCAGACGCTGGCCGCGGTCACCATCGGCACCGCGCTGTTGTGGCTGCCGATGATGGTGCCGATCGGCACGCTGATTTCCTTGACCGCTTCGGTGTCGCAGTTGAACGGCGCCGGGCGCCGCGACGAGATCGGCCCGCTGTTCCGCCAGGCGCTGTGGCTGGCGCTGGGCCTGGGCCTGCTGATGTTCGCGTTCCTCAGTTTCATTCCCGCAGCCTTGGCTCCGTTCGGAATCGCCGCGGAAATCATTCCCGGCGCGCGCGGTTTCCTGCATGGAATTCGCTGGGGCGCGCCGGCACTCACGCTGTTCTTCTGCATGCGCTACCTCAGCGAAGGCATGCACTGGACCCTGCCGACGATGCTGATCGGTTTCGGCGGCCTGGCCTTGCTGGCGCCGCTGGGCTACGCGTTCACCTTCGGTCGTTACGGACTGCCCGAGATGGGCGCGGCGGGACTGGGCGTGGCCTCGGCGATCATGATGTGGGCGCAGGCCATCGCCTTCGCGGTGTATCTGTGGAATGCGAAGCGCTTCGCCGGCTTGAAGTTGTTCGCGCGCTTCGACGGCCCGCACGTGCAGCCGATCAAACAATTGCTGCGCACCGGTTTGCCGATCGGGGTGACGGTGCTGATGGAAGGCGGTTTGTTCATCGCCACTGCGCTGCTGATCGCGCGCCTGGGCGCGGTGCCGGCGGCGGCGCACCAGATCGCGATCAACGTGTCGGCGCTGTGTTTCATGATCCCGATGGGCGTGGCCGAGGCAACCACCGTGCGCGTGGGCCATGCCTTGGGCCTGGGCGACGTCCTCGGCGTGCGTCGCGCGGCGCACGCCGGCTACGCGATCGTGCTGGGTACGCAGGCCTTGTCGGCCACCGCCCTGCTGCTGGGTCACGACGCGGTGGTGGCGCTGTATACGAAGGACCTGGCGGTGGCCAGCCTGGCCGGCAGCCTGTTGCTGTACGCGGCGGCGTTCCAGTTTCCCGATGGCATCCAGGTGTTGTCGGCAGGCGCCCTGCGCGGACTCAAGGACACCAAAGTACCGATGTGGCTGGCGGCGCTGTCCTACTGGGGCCTGGGCATGCCGCTGGGCGCGGGGCTCGGCCTGGGCCTGGGCTGGGGCCCGCAGGGCATGTGGCTGGGCCTGATCCTGGGACTGACCGCGGCCGCGATCCTGATGGGCGCGCGCTTCCAGCGCAGCAGCCGACGTTTGCTGACCGCCCCTCCAGGCGGCCCAGTGACTTAAGGGGCATGTAAGCACCTTGTGCAACCGGTAAGCTGACGGCAGTTTCCCGGAGCTCAACCATGAATCAAGTCGTCCGTCGCGGTCCCATCGCCGCCTTTTTCGTCGGCCTGTGGGACGTGATGAATTTCACCCGCAGGCTGATCCTCAATTTCCTGTTCTTCGGCCTGTTGTTCCTGTGCCTGGCCCTGTTCCTTGTGGCGGTGGGGCGCGGCAACGGGGTGAAACCGACCCTCGAACGCACCACCCTGGTGATCGCGCCGGAAGGCAAGCTGGTCGAGCAGTACAGCAGCGACCCGGCGACGCGCGCGCTGGCCAAGGCCTTCGGCGACAAGAACGCCGAGGAAATCCAGCTGCGCGACCTGATCCGCGCCATCGATGCGGCCAAGGACGACAAGAACATCGAGCGCGTGCTGTTGCGCGTGGACCAGCTGCAGCCCAGCGGTTATGCCTCGATGCGCGAAGTCGCCGCGGCGCTCGCGCGCCTGCGTGCTTCGGGCAAGCAGATCGTGTCCTTCGGCGAGAACCTGCAGCAGGCGCAGTACCTGCTGGCCGCGCAGGCCAACGAGGTCTACATCGACCCGATGGGCAGCATGATGCTGGAAGGCCTCGGCCGTTACCGCCAGTACTACCGCCAGGGCCTGCAGGACAAGCTCGGCGTGGACGTGCACCTGTTCCGCGTCGGCGAGTTCAAGTCCGCCGCCGAGCCCTACATCCTCGATGCCGCCTCGAAGGAATCGAAGGAAGCCGACCTGTTCTGGATGAACGACATCTGGCAGCGTTACCTGGCCGACATCGCCACGGCGCGCAAGCTGACTCCGGAACAGTTGGCTTCGGGCATCGACACGCTGCCCGAAGGCATCGCCGCGGCCGGCGGCGACCTGGCCAAGTTCGCCCTGCAGCAGAAGCTGGTGGACGGACTGAAGACCCAGGAAGAAGTCGAGAAACTGCTGACCGAACGCGGCGTGGCCGATGAGGATTCCGACAACGGCTTCCGCAGCGTTTCCCTGGCCGCTTACCTGGCCCAGGTGGACGCCAAGCACCTGAAGATCGCCGACGAACGTCCGCAGGTCGCGGTGGTCGTGGCGGCCGGGGAGATCACCGACGGCGAACAGCCGCCGGGTTCCATCGGCGGAAAATCCACTTCGGCGCTGTTGCGCGAAGCGCGCGACGACGACGACGTGAAGGCGGTGGTGCTGCGCGTGGATTCGCCCGGCGGCGGTGTGTATCCGTCGGAAGAGATCCGGCGCGAAGTCGCTGCGTTGAAGGCCGCCGGCAAGCCGGTGGTGGTGTCGATGGGCGACCTGGCCGCTTCCGGCGGCTACTGGATCTCGATGAACGCCGATCGCATCTACGCCGATCCCTCGACGATCACCGGTTCGATCGGCATCTTCGGCCTGATCCCCAACATCACCCGCACCCTGGACAAGGTCGGCGTGCATACCGACGGTGTCGGCACCACGCGCTTCGCCGGTGCGTTCGACATCTCGCGTCCGCTGGATCCGGCAGTAGGTCGCGTGATCCAGTCGGTGATCGACAAGGGTTACGCGGACTTCACCGGCAAGGTCGCCGCCGCGCGCAAGAAGCCGGTGGAAGAGATCGACGCCATCGCCCGTGGCCGCGTATGGAGCGGCGCGCAGGCCAAGGAGCGCGGCCTGGTCGACGAACTCGGCGGCTTCGAGGCGGCCGTCACTGACGCCGCGGCGCGGGCCAAGCTGGGCAAGCCCGACGCGTATCGCGTGCGTTACATCGAAAAGATGAACTCGCCGTTCCCGCAGTTCCTGGGGGCGTTCGCCGGCAGCCGCCTGGGCGCGGCCTGGTTGCACGATTCCAGCTTCGCCCGCGCACTGTTGCTGAAGACGATGCCGGAAACGGCGGCGCAACTGCACTTCGTCGAGGATTCGATCAGCAATCGCAATGGCGCGCCGGTGAAGGCACTGGTGTATTGCTTCTGCGGGCTCTAGTTTCACGGCAGGGCTGGGCAAGCCCCTCCTGCGAGCACTTCAGCAACAATAACGGCGACCTTGGGGTCGCCGTTATTGTTTGCGATGTGGATCCGAGCAAGCTCGGACCTACGCCCCGAAGGAAGTCCCCTCGGGGGACAAAAAAGTCTGCAAGCCCCGGCCTGACCTTCAACCTCCCTGTGCAAGGGAGGGGGCTTTCAATTCGTAGCTGCGTCGATCTCCGCGCGCTGCTTCTCCGCCGCTTCCTCGGTCGCGGCTTCGACCGCCTTGGCCTTGTCGATGGGACGCTTGATCGCATCGCGCAATTCGGTGGCGCTTGCGGCCGTGGCCTTGGGTTCCGGCGGCTGCTCGAGCGGCGGTGGCTCGGGTTTGCAGGCGGCCACACCCGACATCAGCAGGACCAGGCCGGCGACACGCAACATCGATGCATTCATGGCGGGACCTCCACGGGAGTGTGGCGTTATGCTACCCGCATCGGTGCGAGGACGATGCAATGACCCCCAATCGCTGGCGGCTGGATGGACAACTCGCGCTGGTCACCGGCGCCAGCGCCGGCATCGGCCTGGCCATCACCCGCGAACTGCTGGGCTTCGGCGCCGACGTGATGCTGGTCGCGCGCGATGCCGATGCACTGGAAGCGGTGCGCGACGAGCTGGCTGACGAATTTCCCGATCGCGCCGTCCATGCCATGGCCGCGGACGTGGCCGACGACGAGGATCGCCGCGAAATCCTCGACTGGGTCGAGGACCAGGACGATGGGCTCAACATCCTGGTCAACAACGCCGGCGGGAACTTGACCAAGGCCACGGTCGACTACACCGAGGACGAGTGGCGCGGGATCTTCGAGATCAACCTGTTCTCCGCGTTCGAGCTGTCGCGTTACGCGCATCCGCTGCTGACCCGGCATGCGGTGTCCAGCATCGTCAACGTCGGCAGTGTCTCCGGCTTCACCGCGGTGCGCAGTGGCGCGCCGTACGGGATGACCAAGGCCGCGCTGCAGCAGCTCACCCGCAACCTGGCGGTGGAGTGGGCCGAGGACGGCGTGCGCGTCAATGCGGTCGCGCCGTGGTACATCCGCACGCGCCGCACCTCGGGCAAGCTGGCCGATGCGGATTACTACGAAGAGGTCATCGACCGCACCCCGATGCGTCGCATCGGCGAGCCGGAGGAAGTCGCCGCCGCCGTGGGTTTCCTGTGCCTGCCGGCGGCCAGCTACATCACCGGCGAATGCATCGCGGTGGACGGCGGGTTTTTGCGTTACGGTTTTTGATCGAACCTTGAGCCGAGCTTGCTCGGATGCTCCGATCTTTGTAGGTCCGAGCTTGCTCGGATGTTTTTCACATGAAACCTGAGCATCCGAGCAAGCTCGGACCTACAAAGCCAAGGCCAAGCATCCGGGCAAGCTCGGATCTACGCCCCGAAGGAAGTCCCCTTGGGGGCAAGGTGATTGGATCACTTGCCGCAGGCGCTCTGGTCCCAGATCTTGCGTGTGCGTTCGTATTCTTCCTTGTTTTTGGCCTCGTTGCCGGGCCGGGCGAAACGCCAGGCCACTTCGGTTTGGCCCAGGCGCTTCTTCCACGCATCGCACAGCGCGCCATCGGCGACCCGCGCGCAGGTATCGCGCATCATTTCGCAGGCCTCGCCCGCACCGCCCTGTGGATTGCCATCCAGGCCGATCGTGCGCAGCGCCACGCAGCGCGATTGCGGCTCCTCGTCCTCGGTGATGTAGCTGTCCTTATCGTAGGTGATGCACTGGAACAACACTGGCGGTGGCAGCCGGTCTTCAACGGCAATGGCGACGACCTCGGGCGCAGGGCCGCTGGTCAGTATCGCGGGGTCGGCGGTCGGCGCCGACGTTGCAGCTGCAGCTGCAGGGGTGTATGCATCGGCAGGCGTGGTCGTTATGGCTGCCGGCGCAGCCGCAGGTATTGGTGGCGGTGCGGAGGCCGTGCCCATCGGCACGGTATTGACGCTCTGCATCACCTTCTTTTCCTGCTTGTCGCCTTTCGGGCACGGCATGTTCTGCAGGGTCAGCGCGCCGCTGGCATCGGTGCAACGGTAGAACACCACTTCATCGGCGGAAGCCCCGGCCGTTGGCAACAACAAGATCAGCAAGAGGTATCGCAGTTTCATCAAGGGTTCCCACAGTCGTTGGCGATGCGCGCATCGATGCCGCGCTGTTCCACTTCCAGGTCGCGCCGCTCGCTCGGCATCGCGCTGTTGTAGCGACGGATGATTTCATAACGCCGGTCGGACAGGCGCGCGCAGACCTCTTCCTGTGGCAAGGGGTGGCACTCGTCGCGGACCCACACTTCGGCCCCGGGCAACAGGCCACCACGCACGACCGAGGGGCGATGGCGCGTGAAGCCGCCGGTTCCGTCCTCCCAGCGCGGATATCCCGCGGCCCAGAGCGGGACCAGGCGCGGGTTGCCTTCGCCGTTGTCGCTGACGTAGCGCTTGCCTTCATCGGTCACGCATTCGTACATCGGCCGCGGCGGGGTGCGATAGATGACCTGCACTTCGCGCACCGGCGCAACGGCCGGCGGCGGGCGGGGCGCCGCGATCGGCATGGATCCCGGTGCGGGGTCCTTCGGCCGCGTCATCGATCGCACTTGTTGGGTTTCGCCCTTCACGCACGGCGAATCGCGCAGGGCCAGTTCGCCGCCGGGGCCGATGCACCGATAGATGGTGACGTCCTCGGCATGGGCGAGCGACGCCAGCGATACGAGTAATAGCGGCAGGAGACGAGGAAGGACCATGCACGCATCTTGCGCGCATCGATGGAGGCGGAAAAGAGCGGCTGGTCCGCCGTTCAGGCTCTCAGGGTCTGCCCGCTGAGTGCGTCGCGGATCGTGGTGGCCGAGGACAGGCCGCCGGTTTCGCCGCCAGTCACGCCATCCACGGCGGCGACCAGCATCGGATCCAGCGCATCGCGTGCCGAAGGTGCGGGCTGGCCGGCGCGGTTGGCGCTGGTGGAGACGAGGGCGCCGCCGAAGGCATTGCAGAGTTCCACCACCTGCGGATGCGCGCTGATGCGCACGGCGACGCTGTCATGGGCGCCGGTGATCCAGCGCGGCGCGGCGCTGGCAGCGGGCATGATCCAGGTGTGAGGGCCGGGCCAGGTCGTCAGCACCTCGGCCAGGCGATCGGCGGGCAGCACGGTGATGTCCAGGAACGGGCGCAACTGCTCCAGTTGCGAGGCGACCAGGATCAGGCCCTTGTCCGGCGCGCGCTGCTTGATCGCCAGCAGGCGCAGCACCGCGGCTTCATTGCGCGGGTCGCAACCCAGGCCCCACACGCCCTCGGTGGGATAAGCGATCACCCCGCCGGTGTGCAGGGCGGTGGTGGCTTCGGCGAGGGAGAGTGCGGGTGAGTTCATGAATGCGAGATAGTGCTACAAATCGTCATTCCAGCCTTCGCGGGAACGACGAGTTTTTTCGCGGAAATGACGAGCTCTGAAGTTGCTATGGCACGCAGCCTCAGCTCGCCGCCTTCTTGATCAACACCTTCTTGCCCGTGAACGGTTTCGGTGTGAGCAGTGCAGGCTCGGCGACGTGTTCAACTACGGTGGCGGCTTTCTTCGTCACTTTCTTGACCGCTTTAGTGGTCGTCTTCTTCGTCGCCTTCTTCGCGGTCTTTTTCACTGCTTTCTTGGCCGGCGCTTTCTTCACCGCGGCCTTCTTGGCCGTGGGTTCTTTCTTCGCCGCCGTCTTCTTGCCGAAACCCTTGCGCATCGGCTTGCCGGTTTCCTCCATCAGCTTGACCACTTCCTCCAGGGTCAGCGAAGCCGGTTCGCGGTCCTTGGGAATGCGGCCGTTGAGCTTGCCGTCGCTGATGTAGGGGCCGTAGCGGCCGTTCAATACCTGGATATCGCTGTCGTCGAAGGACTTGATGATGCGGTTGCGCGCGATCTCCTCCTTCTCTTCGATCAGGAACACCGCCCGCGCCAGGTCGATGGTGTAGGGATCGTCCTCCTTCTTCAGCGAGGCGTACACGCTGCCGCGCTTGGCGAACGCGCCGAAACGACCGATGCCGACGCTGACTTCTTCGTCCTTGTCCTGGCCCAGCTTGCGCGGCAGCTTGAACAGCTCCAGCGCGTCTTCCAGGGAAATGGTGTGCATGCTCTGGCCGGGGCGCAGCGAGGCGAAGGTGGGTTTCTCCTCCTCGTCCTCGGCGGTGCTGCCGATCGCCGCGTACGGTCCGTAGCGGCCCAGGCGCACGCTGACCGGTTTGCCTGATTTCGGATCGGTGCCCAGTTCGCGCGCGCCGGTGGCCTGGCTGCGGTCCACCGATTCCATCTTGTCGTCGACCATCTGCTTGAACGGGGCCCAGAACCGCTCCATCAGCGGCACCCATTCCTCTTCGCCGCGCGACACCGCGTCCAGCTCGTCCTCGAGCTTGGCGGTGAAGTCGTAGTCGACGTACTGGGTGAAATGCCCGCTGAGGAAGTTCGACACCGCGCGACCCACGTCGCTGGGCTTGAAGCGGCGGCTGTCGAGTTCGACGTATTTGCGGAACAGCAGGGTGGCGATGATCGAGGCGTAGGTCGAGGGCCGGCCGATGCCGTATTCCTCCAGCGTCTTCACCAGCGAGGCTTCGGAGAAGCGCGGCGGCGGCTCGGTGAAATGCTGGTCGGTGTGGATGCGGTCGAGCGGGATGCGGTCGCCGGTCTTCATCGCCGGCAGCTTGCGGCCTTCGTCGTCCTCGTCGGCGTTCTTCGCGTCCTTGCCTTCCTCGTACACGGCGAGGAAGCCGGGATCGACCACGGTGGTGCCCGAGACGCGGAAGCTGTGTTCGCTGCCGGCGGCCAGGTCGACCGAGACGGTGTTGAGTATGGCCGGGACCATCTGCGAAGCGACTGCGCGCTTCCAGATCAGTTCGTACAGGCGGCGGCCGTCGTCGTCGAGGAAGCGCGAGACCTGTGCCGGCGTGCGCAGCGCGGAGGTCGGGCGCACCGCTTCGTGGGCTTCCTGCGCGTTCTTGGATTTGGTCTGGTAGGTGTTGGGCTTGTCCGGCAAGGCGCCGGTGCCGAAGTCGCGAGCGATCACGTCGCGGATCTCGCTGACCGCCTCGACCGACAGGCTGACCGAGTCGGTACGCATGTAGCTGATCAGGCCGACCGTGCCTTCCTCGCCGATATCCATGCCTTCATAGAGCTTCTGCGCCACCTGCATGGTGCGCTTGGTGGTGAAGCCGAGCTTGCGCGCGGCTTCCTGCTGCAGGGTGGAAGTGGTGAATGGCGCGGCCGGGCGGCGCTTGCGCTCCTTGCTGCCGACATCGGTGACGTGCAGCGCGCCCTGCGCGGCCTGCTGGATGCGCAGGCGCGCGGATTCGGCGGTCTCGCCGTCGGTGATGGTGAACTGCTCGAACTTCTTGCCGTCGAGCTTGGTCAGGCGCGCGGTGAAGGCCTGCGACGGGTGCAGGCACTCGGCCTCGATCGACCAGTACTCGCGGGCGATGAAGGCTTCGATCTCTTCCTCGCGCTCGACGATCATGCGCAGCGCCGGCGACTGCACGCGGCCGGCGGACAGGCCGCGTTGGACCTTGCGCCACAACACCGGCGACAGGTTGAAGCCGACCAGGTAGTCCAGCGCGCGCCGTGCCTGCTGGGCATCGACCAGGTCGCCGGCGATCTGCCGCGGCTTGGTCATGGCCTCCTTGATCGCGCGCGGGGTGATCTCGGTGAACACCACCCGGTGCAGCGGCTTGTCCTTGAGCAGGCCGCGCTCCTTCAGGATCTCGGCGATGTGCCAGCTGATGGCCTCCCCCTCGCGATCCGGGTCGGTGGCCAGGAAGATGTCGTCGGCGCCCTTGGCGGCCTTGGCGATGGCCTCGACGTGCTTCTCGTTCTTCTCGATCAGGTCGTAGCGCATGGCGAATCCGTTGTCCGGATCGACCGCGCCCTCCTTCGGCACCAGGTCGCGGACGTGGCCGTAGGAGGCCAGGACGGTGAAGTCCTTGCCGAGGTATTTGTTGATCGTCTTGGCTTTGGCGGGCGATTCGACGATGAGCAGGTGCTTGGGCATGTAGTTGGCTTCGAGCGCCGGCGGGGCGGCGAGTGTCCTTCAGATCGGGTGGGCGTAGAAGCCAACGCCCGGGGTGTGGGCCCCGGGCGTTCAGGTTTCTTCTATTTATAGTGGAATCACGCCGGGGCCGTGCTGTCAAGCCGTGCCGCAGGAGGGCGGCGCCTCAGGTGCGGGGCGCCATGCCCACGGCGAAGGCAATCAGGGCGAGATAGCCGAAGAAAATCAACGCGCTGAGGACGATCGCAATGACAGTCACCGTGCCCAGTTCGCGCCGTTGTCGTTCAGGGTGGGCAGTGAACGCCCATTTGTCTACGACCAGGGTGCTGGCGGCCATGTCATGCAGGCCTTGCTTGCGTTCGGACAGGCCGGCCATGAACGCCGACACCAGGGTGGCAATGCCGCAGCTGAACAGGTTGAAGAAGAAGTAGCCGGCCCAGCGACCCAGCGATTGCCCATTGGAAATCCGCCGGCCGCCTAGGTCCGTGACCTTGATGCCCACGGCCAGCTTGCCCAGAGTGGCCTGCGAACCCGAGGCATGCATCCATGTGTAGTACAAGGCCTGCAGCGCGATGGGTACCACGTACACACCGAAGATCAACGCCACGCCCAAACTGCCATTGGCAATGCCGGACTCCAGTGAGCCCAGGCCAACCCCCGCTCCCGTCACGAACAAAAGCATGATGACCATCTGCACGGCAAACATCAGCAGGCCGTCCAGCACCAAAGCGGCATAACGTTTCCAGAAGCCCGCATACACGACTTCCCCGCCGTGCACTGCCTCGTTGGAGGTCAGCACGGCGCTGGGGGGTGCATAGGGCGAGGTGCTCACGGGCTCACTCGAGAAGAAAGGTTCGATTCTCGGGGAGGCTGCAGTGGATTCGGACGCCACGGCTGCGGGGCTGACGGCCTCCACCGGGGTGTAGAAGGTTTCCGCTGGAGCCTGGTGCAGGGCCAGTTCCTGGGTGAAGTCGCGCAGCGGCTGCCATTCGGCCAGGCCGTCTCGCCAGACCAGCGTATCCAGGCGCAGCCTGCCCTGGTGGAAGCGTTGCGCCATTTCCCCTGCCGACAGCGGACCTTGCCGTTGTTGCTCGGCATCGGCGTAATACCAGTTGGACATCAGGTTTTCCCCAAGGATGGATTGCGAAAGTCAGTGCATGCCGCAGGGTGGTTATCCGCGGCAGGTGGTTGGCAGGTACTTGTCGTCGATTTCCGAACTGCATCCCCATGAGGCGTCGGAGGGATCGTATTCCAGCCAGATCTTCTTGCCGTCCAGGCGCGCGTTGCCGGTGTTGCGCAGGACCAGCTCCATGCCGCAGTGCTCGCTCTCGAAGGTGCCGATGGTGATCGAGGCGAGGTTGCCGCTGGCATAGGCCCCGGGCGCGCCGAAGTCCGCGTCGCCATTGCTGGGGCAGGCCCGTTCCCGGGCCTGGTGTTCGGCGATGCCGGATTTGAGCGGCGTGGCTTCCGCCAGCGCCGCGCTGGTCTTGGCCCGCAACACGTAATCCTGGTAAGCGGGCAGGGCGATCGCCGCCAGGATCGCGACCATGGGCACGGCCAGGACGGCGACCACGATCAACGCGATCATGCAGCCGGACAGGCCGGATTTCGGTGCGGCTTGCACGGGCGAGGCATAAGTGGCCGAAGCAGGGCGCGAGGAGGGCAAGGGTGGCGGCAATGGCGCACCCGTCTCATTGGCCAGGCCCAAATCGGCGGCGAAGTCGCGCAGCGGCTGCCATTGCGCCTGGCCGTCGCGCCAGACCAGCGTATCCAGGCCGATGCGGCCATGGCGGAACTGGGCAACCAGGTCGTCGCTGGAAAGCGGCCCCTGGCGTTGGTCATTGCCAGCGGAGTAGTACCAGTCGCTCATGCGTTCCCTGCAAGGTTGGGATCAAAGATGTGGATGTTCGACGAGCCACGGATGCGCGGCGCCATCGAAAGCCTGTCCATGATATTGCATGAGCGCCTTGGCGAAACGCTGCCGGCTTCGTGCGGCCGGCCTTGCCCGATCGCTTTCGATTGCCCGGAAACAGGGAAGCCGGGCAAGCCCGGCTCCACAAGATAATCGCGGCAAGGGAAATAGACGGTGGCTCAGTGCACCGGCTCGGGTTCGTCCTCGAACATCTGGGTTTCCATCCACGCGTAGGCGGCTTCGGAACCGGGCTGGTTGAACAGCACCATCAGCACCACCCATTTCAGGTCGTCCAGGTCCAGTTCGTCCTGGTCCAGGGCCATGGCCCGGTCCAGGACCAGCTCGCGCTGGTCGGCGTCCAGTACCCCATGTTGTTCAAGGAACAACACGAAGCCGCGGCACTCCACGTCGAGCTTTTCCAGCTCGGGACCATGGTAGACGCGGGTGGGGCCACCGATGCGCGGCTCGCTGGCAGGCGGGCGCTGTTCGGCCAGGGCATCGAGCCAGTCGAACGCCTTGCTGATCTCGGTCGGGCTGAAACCGGCCTGGATCAGGCCGTTCTGGATCGAGTCGCGGTCGCGGACCGGGTCCGCGTCTTCGGTGAAGTAGTGTTCGAACAGGTAAAGCAGTACATCCAGGATGCTCTCTTTCATTGCCCCTCGGCCTGCGTCTCTGACGCTGTGGAGGTAAAGAAACTAGGTCTTGCGCGAGTAGCGCCCGTGTTCGACCGCTACCCTTCCATCCAGTTCCATGACCAGCAGCATGGAGGACAGTTCGGCGGCCGTCAATCCGGTTCGTTCGACCAGTAAATCCATACCGGTAGGGTCATGACCCAGTGCCAGCCACAAGGGCTGGTAGTCGGGATTCAATGGTGCGAGCGTCGCGTCCGGCCCGATATGGGGGCGGGCGGTACTGCCTGCAAGCCGGCCGCGGAGGAAATCAGCCAGTTCGCTGGCCATGGGAACCAGGGCGTCGAGCACCTCCTGGGCACTTTCGACCAGGCCGGCTCCGTCGCGGATCAGGCGATGGCAGCCCCGCGCCAGTGGGTTATGGATGGAGCCAGGCACGGCGAACACTTCACGGCCGTAATCGCCGGCCTGGCGTGCGGTGATCAACGCCCCGGAACGCTCGGTCGCCTCCACCACCAGGGTGCCCAGGGCCAGTCCGGCCAGGATCCGGTTACGGCTGGGGAAATGCGCCGGCTTGGCCGAGGTGCCGGGCAGGTGTTCACTGACCACCGCCCCACGCACGGCGATGCGGTCGCGCAAGCCGGCATGCGAAGACGGGTAGGCCAGGTCCGGTCCGGTCCCGAGCACGGCAACAGTGACCCCGCTGTCCACCGCCAATGCGGCTTCATGGGCGGCCGCGTCGATGCCGGCCGCCATGCCGCTGATCACGGAGGTCCCGGACAGGGCGAAGGCCCGGGCGAAGGCGCGCGCATTGTCGCGCCCGCCCGCGGTCGGTGAACGGCTGCCGACGATGGCCACGCCTGCGTGCCAGAGCAGGGAGGGGGCGCCGTCCACGAACAGCGCCAGTGGCGGGCTGCTGATCCTGCGCAGCAGCGGCGGGTAGTCGGGCTGGTGCCAGCCGAGCAGATGGTGGGGCGGGTGTTGCAGCCAGTCCAGCGCGCGCTGCAGTGATTCCGAGTCGGGCTTGCGCAGGCCCTGGATCTGCGCCTCGCCCAGGCCAGCTGCCCGCCAGGCGGATGCCCCTGCGGCCAGACTGCGCGTAGCGGTTCCATGGGCATCCAGCAGGCCTCGCTTGGGCGCCACCGCTCCGCCGCACAGGATCAGTTTCAACAGGGCCAAGGTGTCTTCTTCGTGCATCCACCCAGACTAGGCCGCAAACAGCGACGGCGCCCTCAGGCGCCGTCGCGATGTCGCATAGGAAATTTCTGCAACGCGGCTCGGTGGACTCAGTAAGTCGCATCCGGGTGCTTGAGCACGTAGCCCACGCGCGACGGCTTGGTGCCTTCCATGACCAGGCCGTAGCTGACTTTCTCGAAGGTGCGGAACACCATCACGTGGCCCGCGTATTCGTCCGGCAGCTGGATATCGCCCTTGCCGCGGCGGTTTTCGGTGGGGCGGGAATCTTCCGGGTCGTGATGGCGGTCGATGACGCCGCTGCCTTCGCGCCAGATCGAGAACACCGTGCCGTTGTCGATGCCCTCGCGGCTGCCGCCGGAGATGGCGACCACGTCGCGCGGGCCACCCGAAGTCAGGGCGTCGGCCACCGCCGCGATCTGCAGCTTGCCTTCCGGCTGCGGCACCTTGGGCACATGCGGGAAGAACTGCAGGTCGGAAGGCTGGGCTTCGACCGGGATCAGGCGGTCCCCGGCGCGGACCTCGTAACCATTGCCTTCAAGCACCAGGGTGGTGGTATCGGAACCCGGGACCACGCCGCGGGTCACCGCGCCGGTGGCGACCT
>JBOHXX010000003.1:0-42681 GCA_050737675.1 Pseudoxanthomonas sp. | reverse complement strand
GCTGAACGCGGCGCGCCACTGAGCGTCGGTCAGTAGGCGAACTCGCGGAACACGCGGTCGATGTCGCCGTTCCATTCGCCATGGAACAACGCCAGCTTGCGTTCGGCCGGGGTCTCGTTGGCCTCGGCGAATTCGATCAGCGGATCGAGGAAGCCGGATTCGTCGGCGCCCTTGCTGTTGAGCACGGCGCGGCGCTGCAGTCCCTGCGCGGAAATCTTCAGCGCAGCCATGGCCAGGTCGCGTGCGGTGCCGCCGCGGAACGGCAGCTTCAATGCCTGCTTCGGCACGCCATCGCGCAACGCGTTGCGTTCTTCCAGGCTGAAGTCCTTGACCAGGTCCCAGGCGGCATCCAATGCGGCCTGGTCGTAGAGCAGGCCGACCCAGAACGCGGGCAGCGCGCACAATCTTCCCCACGGACCGCCATCGGCGCCGCGCATCTCCAGGAATTTCTTCATCCGCACTTCCGGGAACGCGGTGGTCATGTGGTCCGACCAGTCGGTCATCGTCGGCAACGCGCCCGGTAGCGCGGGTAGTTTTCCGGCCATGAAATCGCGGAAGCCCTGGCCGGAACAGTCGATGTATTCACCGTTGCGGTAACTGAAGTACATGGGCACGTCGAGCAGGTAATCGACATAGCGCTCGTAACCGAAGCCGTCCTCGAACACGAAGTCGAGCATGCCGGTGCGATCGGGATCGGTATCGGTCCAGATGTGCGAGCGATAGCTGAGGTAGCCGTTGGGCTTGCCTTCGGTGAACGGCGAATCGGCGAACAGCGCAGTGGCGATCGGTTGCAGCGCCAGCGAGACGCGGAATTTCTTCACCATGTCCGCTTCGCTGGAGAAATCCAGGTTGACCTGCACGGTGCAGGTGCGTTTCATCATGTCCAGGCCCAGCTTGCCGACCTTGGGCATGTAATTGCGCATGATCTGGTAGCGGCCCTTGGGCATCCACGGCATTTCTTCGCGCGTCCACTTGGGCTGGAAGCCCATGCCGAGGAAACCGAGCTGCAGTTCGTCGGCGACGGTCTTTACTTCCTTCAGATGGGTGCCGACTTCGCTGCAGGTCTGGTGGATGTTCTCCAGCATGCCGCCGGAGAGTTCCAGTTGTCCGGCCGGCTCCAGGGTGACCGAGGCGTTGTCGCGCAGCAGGGCGATGACCTTGCCGTGTTCTTCGACCGGCTCCCAACCGAAGCGGGTCAATCCTTTCAGCAGCGCTTCGATGCCGCGCTCGCCTTCGAAGGTGGGCGGACGCAGGTCGTCGAGGCGGAAGCCGAACTTCTCGTGCTCGGTGCCGATGCGCCACTCGCTCTTCGGCTTCTCGCCGGAGGCGATGTAGTCGACCAGCTGGTGGCGGTCGGTGATGGGCGTACCCGCAACGTGACTGGGACTGGACAAGGGCGATGCTCGACGTTGGAGTGGAAGATGTGGGGCGTGCGGCCCGGCATCGCAAGGGCGGCACTATATCCCGCGCCGGCACGGCCCAGCGTTCTCGTGCTGCCGCTTCTGTGTTCCGTCCATGCCAAGGGTTGCCAGTCCTGCAGATGCACTGCTCCCTCGCGTGTACCGGTTACCCTGATTCTCTTGCCCCCTCAGGAAGAGTCCGTATGCGCGGCAGACATCGCGAAGTGCATCGCTCACACCGCGCCGGTTGGCTGCGCGCCTCGGTGCTCGGCGCCAACGATGGCATCGTGTCGGTGGCGGGACTGGTTGTAGGCGTGGCGGCAAGCGGCGCCGGCCACGACACCATGCTGATGACGGGCGTGGCGGGTCTGGTCGCTGGCGCGATGTCGATGGCGGCAGGCGAATATGTGTCCGTGCAATCGCAGGCCGATGCCGAACGGGCGGACCTGGTGCTGGAGAAGAAGGAGCTGGCCGAGGATCCAGCTACCGAACTGGTCGAGCTGGAACATATCTACGTGCGCCGTGGATTGACCCCTACCCTGGCGCGACAGGTGGCCCGGCAACTGACTTCGCAAGACGCCCTTGCCGCGCATGCACGGGACGAACTTGGCCTGAGCGACACCTTGCGCGCACGTCCGCTGCAGGCGGCACTGGCGTCGGCAACTGCCTTCTCCATCGGCGCGGCGGTGCCGATCATCGCAGTGTTGCTGGCGCCGCCGGCACGCATGGTGCCGGTGACCATGTCGGTTACCTTGGCCAGCCTGCTGGTCTCCGGTGCTCTGGCGGCCTATGCAGGTGGTGCCGGGAGGTTGAGAGGCGCGCTGCGCGTCGGTTTCTGGGGCGCGATGGCAATGGCCGCTTCGCACCTGATCGGCAAGCTGTTTGAAGTAAGCCTGTAGCAGCAAGCGTGCAAGCGCACGCCTGGGCGTGGCGCCTGCCGTGTGGAAACGCTCAGGGGGCGGGTTTTTCGCCGCCGAAACCCAGCCACCGGTTCACAACCGCGCGCGCTTCATCGACGCCCTGCTTGGACTCGCCGGAGAAGGTCTGCACGCTGACCGTGTCGCCGAATTTGGAGAACAGCTCCTTCTTCACCGCCTGCAGGGTATTGCCCTGCTGGCCACGGCCCAGCTTGTCGGCCTTGGTCAGCAGCACGTGGGCGGGTATGCCGCTTTCCACCGCGTAGCTGGTCATGTGCAGGTCGTATTCCTTCAGCGGGTGGCGGATATCCATGACCACCACCAGGCCCTTGAGCGACTCGCGGCTACGGAAGTAGCGATCCAGGAACGCCTGCCAGTGATCCTTGAGCTCATGCGGGACCTTGGCATAGCCATAGCCGGGCAGGTCGACCAGGTATTTGTCCTGTTCCACTTCGAAGAACACCAGCTGCTGGGTACGGCCCGGGGTCTTGGAAACACGCGCCAGCGAGTTCTGCCGGGTCAACGCGTTGAGCGCGGTGGACTTGCCGGCGTTGGAGCGCCCGGCGAAGGCGACCTCGTGGCCCACGTCCGCGGGAAGCTGGCTGGGAAGGTGCGCCGCCAGCACGTATCTGGCTCTTTCTAGGGGATTGAACATGGCACTAGGATGGCATGCCGGGGCCGGAATCGTGATCAAACGGGACTTGCCGGAGCCCGCGAAATGCGGCGGATGTCCGCTTTCATTGACCGGCAAGGCCTGCCGCGACGATAATTCCCCCGTTTCGCGGCCGCCATGCGGCGCCGCTTTTTTCAAGGTTTACGGAGCTTCAGCATGCGCCACGCTCGTGTTTTGGTACTTGCCGGACTGGCCATCGCGGTCGTGGGTGCGGTCGCTTTCGCCCAGACCACGGTCGCGCCGCTGCCGGACAACGCGCCGGTGCAGGTCGCGCCGCTGGAGATCGACCTGGCCAAGACCACCTGGGGCGATGCCAAGGCCGGCCAGACCAAGGCCTCGGCCTGCGCCGCCTGCCATGGCGCCGACGGTAACCCCAGCGATCCGCAATACCCGCGTATCGCCGGCCAGAGCGAGCGTTACGTCGCCCATCAATTGGCCCTGATCGCCAGCGGCCAGCGTGGCGGCATGGCCGTGGCCATGGTCCCGTTCGTGCAGGGCCTGACCCCGCAGGACATGCGCGATATCGGCGCCTACTTCGCCACCCAGAAGAGCGGCGCCGGCCTGGCCGACGATGGCGTGATCGCCGATGGCGCGTACAAGGGCATGAAGTTCTACGAAGTCGGCCAACAGCTTTACCGCGGCGGCGATGTCGCCCGCGGCATCCCGGCCTGCATGGCCTGCCATGGCCCCAGCGGCGCCGGCAACCCGGGTCCGGCCTATCCGCATGTCGGTGGCCAGCACCAGGATTACGTGGCCCGCCGCCTGCAGGAATACCGCACCGGCAGCAGCACCGAGAAGGATCCGGCCCTGTTCAACATCATGGCCCAGGTGACCCACGCGCTGACCGACCAGGAAATCCAGGCGCTGGCGACCTACCTGCAGGGTCTGCACGACCGCGCCGACGATGCTTCCGCCGGCAACGCCCCAGCCGCTGCTCCTGCGGTTGCGCCGGCGATCGCCCCAGTGGCGGCTGCCGCCGAGCCCGCCCCGCAGCAGTCATAAGCCGCAGCGCCCGGTGCGGTGCGGACTTCACAGCTCATGTTCATTGCGCCGGCCCGATCATGGCCGGCGTTTCTTTTTGTGCCTGGAGTCCCGTCGATGAAATCGCGTTTCGCCGTTTTTCTGTTGCTGTTGCTGATGCCCCTGCTGGCCGGCGCCGCCGAGCCGGTCGCCGGCACCGACTACGTGGAAATTCCCGGCGGCAAGCCGTATGCGCCGCTCAACGGCAAAGTGGAAGTGGTGGAGGTGTTCGGCTACACCTGCATCCATTGCGCGCATTTCCAGCCGGCGGTCAGCGCCTGGCAGAAGAAACAACCTTCCTACGTGCGCTTCACCCCGCTGCCGGCGGCGTTTGGTGGCTACTGGATGCCGTATGCGCGGGCCTATTACGCCGCGGCCAAGCTGCGCGTGCTGGGCAAGACCCACGACGCGATGTTCAAGGCGCTGCATGAAACCGGTAGCCTGCCGATCCAGAACGCCTCTGATGAGGAAATCGCAGCCTTCTATGCTGGCTACGGCGCCGATCCCAAGGCTTTCATCGCCGCCATGCAGAGCCCCGCCACCGACCTGTTGCTGGATCGCTCGCGGGATTTCGCCGTGGCCACCGGCATCGAGGGCACGCCCACGGTCGTTGTCAACGGCAAGTACCGGGTGACCGGCAGGAACTTCGACGACACCTTGCGGATCACCGATTACCTCGTCGCCAGGGAACGCGCCACGCGCAAATGATCCGCTTCGTGATGGCGTTCGTTTGAATCCTTTGCCGCCAGCGGCATAGTGCAGCCAGCCTTTTCATTTCCATACTTGGAGTCCGAATCATGAAATCCCGTTATGCGCTGACGCTGATGGCCTTGTTGCCGATCCTCGCCGCCTGCAGCAAGCAGGAAGCGGCCGCACCCGCCACCGAGGCCGTGCCGGCGACCGAAGCCGCGACTGCGGAAGTGCCGGCGACCACGCCAGTCGAAGCGGCGGCCGAACCCGAAGCCCCCAACAACAACCCGGTCGTCGCCCCCACCGGCCCGGCGCTAATCCCGGGCACCGACTATGTCGTGATCCAGGGCGGGCAGCCGTTCGATCCGCTCGACGGCAAGATCGAAGTGGTCGAAGTGTTCGGTTATGTCTGCCCGGCCTGCAACGCGTTCCAGTCCTCGGTGCGCGCCTGGAAAGCCAAGCTGCCCGCGGACGTGCGCGTGACCTATGTGCCGGCGCAGTTCGGCCCGGACTGGATCCCGTATGCGCATGCGTTCTATGCCGCCGAATCGCTGGGCCTGGTGGACAAGACCCACGACGCGGTCTATGACGCGATCCACGCCAAGAACACCCTGCCGGGTGAAGGCGACAAGCCGACCGCGGCGCCGATCGCGGCGTTCTACGCCAACTATGGCGTCAGCGCCGAACAGTTCACCAATGCCATGAACAGCTTCGCGATCAACGGCAAGCTCAGCAAGGCCAAGCAGTTCGCGATCCGCAGCCAGATCAGCGGCACGCCGTCGCTGATCGTGGACGGCAAGTACCTGGTCAAGGGCAGGAACTGGGACGACATGCTGCGCATCGCCGACCAGCTGATCGCCCAGGAGCGCGCGGCGAAGTAAGCCGATCGATCATCCCCACGTGATTTCATCGGACACACGCCGGCTCAAGCTGCTCAGCGCCAATATCCAGGCCGGCTCCAGCACGCGTCGCTACAGCGACTACGTGACCCGTAGCTGGTCGCATGCGTTGCCGACCGGCAACAAGCGCGGCAGTCTGGATTCGATCGCGAAGATGGCCGGCGAGCACGACATCGTCGGCCTGCAGGAAGCCGACCCGGGCAGCCTGCGCTCCGGCTTCACCAACCAGACCCATTACCTGGCCGAACAGGGACGCTTCGACTACTGGAGCCACCAGCCCAACCGCAACGTAGGGCGCGTGGCCTCCAGCGCCAACGGCCTGCTGAGCCGGCTGGAGCCGGTGGAAGTCAGCGATCACGCGCTGCCCGGCCGGATCGGCGGACGTGGCGTATTGCTGGCCAGGTTCGGCGACGGCGACGAAGGCCTGGTGGTGGCGGTGGCGCACCTGTCGCTGGGCTCGGCCTCGCGGCGCTCGCAACTGGCGTTCATCGCCGAGCTGCTGGCCGACCACCCGCATGCGGTGCTGATGGGCGATTTCAACTGCGTGCCGGACCGGCCGGAAATGGATCTCCTTTACAACCGAACCCACTTGCGACCGCCTTCGTTCTGCGTGCCCACCTTCCCCAGCTGGCGCCCGCAGCGCGCCATCGACCACATCCTGGTCAGCGAGAAGCTGGAGTTCGCCGATGCGCGCGCCATTCCTGCCGCCTTCTCGGATCATCTCGCGATCGCGATGAGCATCGACGTGCCGCTGGTGGCGTTGAAGTAAGCGGCTGCATGCTTCATAAAAAAAGGCTGGCATGACGTCGGCCTTTTTCTTGCGCCTTCCGCTGCATGCCGGACAGCCGAAGTTGCCATAGCCCTTTCGCGACTACAGCAGCAGCGTCACCCCCACCAGGATCAGGAATAACGCGAAAACACGTTTCAGCACCAGGCCGCTGAGCCTGTGCGCCAGGCGGGTTCCGTAGGGAGCCGCCAGGATCGAGGCCGCGGCCACCCCGATCGCTGCGGGCAGATAGACATAGCCGATTGCGTACTGCGGCAATGCACCCGCAGGCGCATGCAGGGCATAGCCGAATGCGCTGGCCAGGCCGATGGCCACCCCGCATGCACTCGAAGTTCCCACCGCGTGCACCGGGGCGACGCCGCGCCAGACCAGCAGCGGCACGGTCATGCTGCCGCCACCGATGCCGACCACCGCCGACATCGCGCCGATGCCAACACCGGCTGCGGTCATCGGCAATCCTGCCGGTGGCGGCGCGACGATCCCGGCCTGCGCTGTGCGGGTCTTGCTCGACAGCAACTGCGCCGCTGCCAGCAGGCAGTAAAAGGCCACGAACCAGCGCAACACCTGGTCATCGAGCTTGACCGCGATGCCGCTGCCCAGCCATCCCCCCAGGATCAGTCCCGGCACCATCCACTTCACCGTCGGCCACAACACGCTGCCGCGTCGATGGTGGGCGTAGGCGGACGAAGCGGCGGTCATCACGATGCTGGCCAGCGAACTGGCCAGCGCCGCACGCATCGCCGCCTCCTTCGGCACGCCATACAACGGCAGCAACCACGCCAGCGCACCGACCAGCACCAGGCCACCGCCGACGCCGAGCAAACCAGCAAGGATCCCGGCAACCACGCCGAGCAAGGGAAATATCCAGATTCCTTCGAACACAGTCGCTCCAATTGATCCTGCACCATAGCGGCACGCGGTCAGCCATGAGAAAGCGCGATTCATCCGCCCTCCCTTACTATTCCAGCCATGACCCGAACCCGCCACGCCATCGTACTCGCTGCCGTTTCCAGCATGCTCCTGTCGAGCACGTTCATTTCCAATGCCGCGCACGCGCAGGGCCTCGATGCAAAAAGCCTCGATGCGCAGCGCCCGCAGATCCAGGCGGCATTGCAGGCGGCGGAGAGCGGACAGTTCGATGCCGCGCAATATCCGGGGCTCACCACCCATCCGTTGTATGGCTGGGTGGAATTCGCCGCGCTCAAGCGCAATATCGATACGCTGCCGACAACGCGGGCGCAGTCCTTCCTCAAGCGTTACCAAGGCCAGGCGGTGGCCGAGGCATTTCGCGGCGCGTGGTTGCCGGCGCTGTCGCGGCGCCAGGACTGGCCGACGCTGCTCGCGGCCTGGAAACCGACCTCCAATGTCGGCCTGCAATGCGCCGAACTCAACGCGCGCCAGGCCACGGGCAAGGCCGATGCGCAATGGGCCAGCGATGCACAGAAGCTCTGGACCAGCAGCGGAAAATCATTGCCGGACAGTTGCGATCCGGTGTTCACGATCCTCGGTGCACAGGGCGGCCTGCCGCCAGCACTGCGCTGGGAGCGGATCGAGAAAGCCGCGGCCGAACAGCAACCCGCGGTCATGCGCAGCGCAGCGCGCGGCCTGCCGGCCACCGATGCGGCACAGGCCAATGACTACGCCTCGTTCCTCGAATCGGCGAATCCGCGCGCGCTCAACTGGCCGCGGACCGAACGCAGCCGCAAGATCGCGATGTACGGGCTGATGCGCCTGGCCAAGTCGGCGCCGGCCGCGGCCGAGCTGCAATTGCCGCAATACGCCACTGCGTTGGGTATGGACGAAGCCGAGCGCGGCAAGGTGCTGTACGAAGCGGCGTTGTGGACCGTGGCCTCGTACGATCCCGATTCGGCGCGACGCCTCAACGCAGTGCCCGAATCGGCCTATGACGAAAAACTGCACGAATGGCGGGTGCGCGAAGCCATGGCGCGCGGCGACTGGCGCGCGGCGCTGGCCGCGATCCGCAAGATGCCCAAGGCCCAGCGCGAGGATTCGCGCTGGCGTTATTTCGAAGGACGACTGGCCGAAAAAGCCGGCGACAACACCGAAGCGCGGCGTCTGTTCGGCGAAGCGGCGAAGTCGGCCACCTTCCACGGTTTCCTCGCCGCCGACCGCCTCGACCAGCCGTACGCGCTGTGCGCGTGGATTCCCAACGACAGCGCCCAGGCCGAAGCGGCGATCGCGCGCGACCCGGCCATCGTGCGGGCGATGGAATTGTGGAAACTGGAACGCGTGGGTTGGGCGACCAGCGAGTGGAACAGCGCCCTGGCGCGGTTCGACGACACCCAGCGCCGCATCGCGGTGGAAGTGGCGCGCGACAACGGCTGGTTCGATCGCGCGGTGTTTTCGCTGGGCAAGGCGGGCGGCGAGAGCCGTCCGGAAGAACTGCGCCTGTATGAATTGCGCTTTCCCCTGCACCACGACGCCAGCATCCGTCGCGAAGCGGCGAAACAGGCCATCGACCCGGCCTGGGTCGCGGCCGAGATCCGCGCCGAGAGCATCTTCAATCCCAAGGCGCGCTCGGGCGCCAACGCGATGGGCCTGATGCAGGTGTTGCCTGGCACCGGCGCCACCGTAGCCAAGAGCCTGGGCGTGCCCTGGGGCGGCGCGGCCAGCCTGTACGACTCGGACACCAACATCATGCTGGGCACCGCGTACCTGCGGCAGATGCTGAACAAGTACGGCCTGCCCTACGTGGCCATCGCCGCCTACAACGCCGGCCCCACGCCGACCGCGCGCTGGCAGTCGCAACGCCCGGGCTTCGACGCCGATTTCTGGATCGAGACGATCAGCTACAAGGAAACCCGCGAGTACGTGGCGCGGATCCTCGCCTTCAGCGTGATCTACGACTGGCGCTTGAACGGCAACGCATTGCCGGTCACCGACCGCATGCTCGGACGCACCGGCGCCAAGCGCAAAGCGTTTACCTGTCCGACAGCGCAGGTGCCGAAGAGCTGAGTTTTAGCTTTCCTTCTCCCGGAGGGAGAAGGAAAATCAGGCATCATCCCTTCATGAACACCTATCTCGTCGGCGGCGCAGTCCGTGATCGTTTGCTGGGCCTCGAGCCCGGCGACAACGACCATGTCGTGGTCGGCGGCACGCCGGAGGAAATGCTGGCGCGCGGCTTCAAGCCGGTGGGACGCGATTTCCCCGTGTTCCTGCATCCGCAGACCGGCGAGGAATACGCACTGGCCCGTACCGAGCGCAAGAACGGGCGCGGCTATCGCGGTTTCGTGGTCGATGCCGATCCATCGGTGACGCTCGAGGAAGACCTCGGGCGCCGCGATTTCACCATCAATGCGATCGCCCAGGACGAAGACGGCAAGCTGGTGGATCCATTGGGTGGCGCGCACGATATCGAACAACGCGTGCTGCGGCATGCCGGAACCGCATTCGTAGAGGATCCGCTGCGGGTGTTGCGCGCCGCGCGCTTCATGGCGCGCTTCGCCGGATTGGGTTTTACCGTCGCCCCCGAAACCATCGCGTTGATGCGGACCATGGCCAAGGGTGGCGAACTGGCCGAGCTGGTACCCGAGCGCGTCTGGCAGGAACTGTCGCGCGCCCTGCGTTCTCCCTCGCCCTCCGCCTTCCTGCGCACCCTGCGCGACTGCGGCGCGCTGGCCCAGGTGCTGCCGGAAATCGATGCCCTGTATGGCGTGCCGCAACGCGCCGAGTTCCATCCCGAGATAGACACCGGCCTGCATCAGGAAATGGTCAGCGACATGGCCGCGCGGCTGGCGCCTGGCGACGACGTGATCGGTTTCGCCGCCCTGACCCATGACCTGGGCAAGGCGCTCACGCCTGCGGGTGTGCTGCCGAAGCACATCGGCCACGAGCAGGCCGGCATCGCCCCGTTGAAGGCATTGTGCGAGCGATTGAAAGTCCCCACCGAACATCGCGAACTCGCGGTCATGGCCTGCCGCGAGCACCTCAACGTGCATCGCCTGGACGAATTGCGCGACGCAACCGTGCACGAACTGCTGGCGCGTTGCGATGCCTTCCGCAAACCCGAGCGCATCGCCCAGCTGGCATTGGTCTGCGAAGCGGACAAGCGCGGGCGGCTGGGCAGCGCGGAAGCCGATTACCCGCAAGGTCGTGAATTGCTGCGGCTGCACGCGGCCGCGCTCGCGATCAATGCCCGCGACATCGACGACCAGCCCCTCGACGGCCAAACCCTCAGCGGCCCGGCCATCGGCGAAGCATTGAGGAAGGCACGGATCACTGCGATCGGGAAGGCGAGAAACTACTAAACGCACTGACGATTCCGTGACTCGGGTGGGATGTCGTGTCATTCACGGTCATCAGCGGTCTTTATTCACCCCTCCCGCCAGGTCGACTGCATGGGGCGACTACCGACGCAGTCGGGCATAAATGTGACGAACATCACGCGGGGTTGGCTGCCTGTGCAAGCAAACCCCTGCGGAATATCACTCTTTAGGGTCTTCCCATAGATGGCACGATAATTGCTTAACCGGTGTCTAACCGCGATATGCGATCAAGACCCCCATGTACGAATCTGCCGCCGCCCCACCTTCGACACCCGAATACGATGCCGTCCCGCTGTCCGCGCCGGCGATCGAAGACGCTGTCGTCTCCACACCTGCACGCCTGTACGTTCCGCTGCGTCTGAAATTCGTGCTGGTGCTGTTTTTCGCCAGCGCCTGGATGACGCTCAGCGTGTGGCTTTCGCAGCCTTGGCTGGGTGAGCTGTCGCACGTGATCGGATTCGGCCTGGCCTTGGCGGTGATCATGTTCATCGCCTATGTCCCCGGCTTCATGAATGCTTTCCTGGTCGGATCCATCCTCAGCGACCGGCGACCGCCGCGACGCGAATTCGCGCATTACCCGGACCTGTGCGTGCTGGTCGCCTGCTACAACGAGAGCGGCAACATCAACGACACCTTGCTCAGCCTGGCCCGCCAGGACTACACGGGCAACATCGAGGTAGTGGTGATCGACGACGGCTCCACCGACGACACCCTGGCCCTGGCCCGGGCGAGCGCCGTGGCCCTGTCGCGCGATGGACTGCGCATCCGGGTGCTGGCGCAGCCGCGCAACCGCGGCAAATCGGCCGCGCTTAACCGGGGCCTGGCCGAAACCGGCCAACGCCTGGTGATCACCGTGGATGGCGATTCCTACCTGCGCGCCGATGCGCTGCGCAAGATCACCCAGCGCTTCCTCTCCGACCCGGACGGCACGGTGGCCGTCGCCGGCGCCGTGCTGGTGCGCAATTCGCGCGAAAACTGGCTGACCCGCGCGCAGGAATGGGATTACTTCCACGGCATCGCCGCGGTCAAGCGCATGCAGAGCATGTACCACGGCACCCTGGTCGCCCAGGGCGCCTTCTCGCTGTATACCCGCGAAGCGCTGGAACAGGTCGGCGGCTGGCCGGAATGCGTGGGCGAGGACATCGTGGTGTCGTGGGCGCTGCTGGCGACCGGCGCGCGCGTCGGTTATTGCGAAGACGCCTGCCTGTTCACCAACGTGCCGGCCACGGTCGGACAGTTCGCACGCCAGCGCCAGCGCTGGTCGCGAGGCCTGATGGAAGCCTTCGCGCGCCACGGCCGCCTGTTGTTCAAGGCGCGCATGAGCACGCTGTTCATCTGGTGGAACCTGCTGTTCCTGCCCCTGGATCTCGCCTACACCCTGGCTTTCCTGCCCGGTTTGATACTGGCGCTGTTCGGCTACTACTGGATCGCGGGCCTGATGACCCTGCTGGTGCTGCCACTGGCGATGCTGTGGAACGCCGTGATCTTCGGCGTGCAGACCCGCATGTTCAAGAAGCAGGACCTGCGCGTACGACGCAACATCGGCGGCTTCCTGTTCTACACCCTTGGCTACACGATGCTGTTGCAACCGGTATGCGTAATGGGCTACGCCGCCGAACTCCTGCGCATGCGCAAAACCTGGGGCACGAAATGACCCGCAACGCACTGGCCATCGCATTCTTGATGGCGCTGCCGATGGCCGCGGCCGCGGCCGAAAACTCGCAGCCGGAGCAGGCGCTACGGCCGGAGCTGTGGCTTTCTTCCGACGCCGACGGCAACGAGACCCAGAAATACGGGCTGGGCTGGGACCTGCGCCGCTACAGCGACGACCGCTGGCTGGGAGTGAAGGTGGAGCGCGCGCGTTTCGCTGGCGACGACTGGTCGCAGACCGAACAGCGCCTGTACGTTCGCGCCGCGGGTGGCGGAGACCTTTGGCGATGGAAGGTGGATGCCGGTACCAATGGCGATGCGCTGTTGGGCAGCGCTTCCCTGCATAGCCAAGACGCACGGCGCAAGGAATTCTTCATCGAACGGGAAATCCTGGAGACCCGCGACGGCGCCGAACGCGGCCTCGTGCAGACCTTCGCCGGCGCTGCCCTGGACCTGCCGCTCGACGAACGCTGGACCGCTACCGGATTGGTGGGCATGCAGGATTTCGGCTCGGGCGACAACCTGCGCACGCATCTGCGCGGCAACCTGATCTTCGCCGCATTTCCCGAACAGGGCATCAGCGTGCAGTTGCGCAGCCGCTACTTCCGCAACAGCGATCCTTCCGAGGGCGACTACTACTCGCCGGCATGGTATGGCGAAGCGCTGGGCGTGGTGGCCTTGCGCCGCAACTATGCGGGTTACCAGTGGCGCGCGGTCGCCGGCTGGGGCCGCCAGCGCAGCGACAGCGAGGGCTGGAAGCGCGCGCGCATGTTCGAAATCGGCGTGGATACGCCACACTGGAAGCAGGCTTGGCTACGCGCCAACGCCGGTTACAAGGACACGCCGGTACTCAACGACACCGGCACCGGCAGCTATGCTTACCGCTACCTGAGCCTGGAAGCCGTCATCGGGTTTTGAGCATTGCTTTCGATCGGCAAGGTCGTCTGAACGATGGCCTTGTCCACTCGCAGAAGCGCCTTGGGGATTCCGCTGGTCCGAAGGCCTATCCGTAGTTCGGCGTCAGCTTCAACAGGCGCGCGTTGCTGCCGTCTTCCAGCAGCCAGATCGCGCCATCCGGTCCCTGTTCCACTTCGCGGATGCGCTGGCCCATCGGATAGCGTTTGGCCTCGTGGCCCTGCGTGCCGTTGAATTCGATCCGGATCAACGCCTGCGAGGCGAGCCCACCGATGAAGCCGTCGCCCTGGAAATACGGGAACATCGAACCGCTGTAGATGATGAAGCCCGCAGGCGCGATCACCGGCGTCCACCAGGCTTCGGGCGCGTTGAATTCCGGACGCGTCGGGTGGTCGGGAATCACGCTTCCATCGTAGTTGTCGCCGTTGGAGACGATCGGCCAGCCGTAGTTGGAGCCGCGCTCGATCAGGTTGAGTTCGTCGCCGCCCATCGGGCCCATTTCGTGTTCCCAGAGCTGGCCCTGCGCATCGAAGGCCAGGCCCAGCACGTTGCGATGACCCAGCGTCCACACCTGTGCCGCGACGCCGCCCTGGCTGTGGAAAGGATTGTCGGTGGGAATGGAACCATCGGCATTCAGGCGCACGATCTTGCCCAGATTGCTCTGCATGTCCTGCGCCGGGGTGAACTGCTGGCGCTCGCCGGAACTGATGAACAGCATTCCATTGCGGTCGAAGGCGATGCGGTGGCTGTAATGGTTTTCCCCGCTCACTTTCGGGACCTGCCGCCAGACCACCTGCAGGCCGGACAGGCTGCCGTTGTTGCCGCCGGGCTCCAGGTTCAAGGTCGCGCGCGCAACCGCCGCACCACGGGTGTCGCCGGCACCCTGTTCCGCGTAACTGAGGTAGACCAGCTTGTTGCTGGCGAATTGCGGATGCAGGACCACGTCGCCGAAACCGCCCTGCCCGCCATAGGCCACCGCCGGCACGCCGCTTATTTCGCCGATCGCGCCCGCGGCGACATCGATCAAGCGCAGGCGACCCTGTTTCTCGGTGACCAGCAGGCGCCCATCGGGCAGGAAGGTCATCGCCCACGGCTGGTTGAAGCGCGCGACCTCGGTGCTCTTGAACGGCGGATCGAGGACCCGCCGCACCGGCGCGTTGCCACCCGTCGCCCGTGGTCCCACGGCGGCCTGGACACTGGCAGCCTGCGGCGCGGGAGCGTCCTGCGCGGAAGACGAATGCTTCGCGCCGAGGGACTCGACGACGGGATGATTACCGCTTTCCTCGGCTGCGCTTTTGGCGTTTTCGACAGGCATGGGGCGCTGGCAGGCTGTCAACAGCAGGACTATGCAGGAGGCCAGGGTGAGGAAGAGCTTCATGGCGCGAACTCGCATCGGGATGCCTGACGGTTTCTACCCCAATGCGCGGAAGAAAAACGTGATTGGGCTATCAGGAGCCGGAGCGACCGCGATGCAGCAGGCTCAGACCTTCACATGCCAGCCACGCCTGTCCATCCAGCGCACCACCACCCACCAGAACGCCACGAAAGCCAGGGCAAAGGCCAGCGAAGACAGGTACGGCCCGAAGCGCGGCGCCATCCAGTCACTGAAGCCAAGGCGATAGATCGGATCCCACCAATCCAACGCGGCAAATACGTAGACCATGACCGCCGAACCCGCGTATGCGGCGATCGCATTGACTCCGAAGCTGCGGCCCAGGGCCGGCCACTTCCTCACATCGACCAGCACATGGCAGAGGGCCAGCACCAGCATCGCCCAGCCCGCCGCCCACAACGCATAGGACGAAGTCCACAGGTTCTTGTTCAACGGTAATACCTGCGACCACGCCCATCCCAGCGTCAGCGCAGCCATTGCCACCAATAACAACCGGCGTGTTTGCCCTCGACGCAGCCAGTCGCCCGCACGCAAGCCCAGCAAGGTGGTTGCGATCGAGGGCAGCGTGCTCAACAGGCCTTCCGGGTCGTGGCCGCGACCGGTCGCCGGATCGAACTGGTAGGCCATCGGTCCCAACATCGCGGTATCGATGCGACTGGCCAGGTTGTCCCACGGCGCATACGAACCGCCCGCGGTCAGCAGCGCCCAGTAACCCAGCAGCAGGACCGCGATCAGCAGCCACTGCGCACGCGCACGTGTCGCCAGCGCAAGCAGTCCGACTACAGCGAAACACAGACCGATCCTCTGCAGCACGCCCCAGGGCCGGAACGAGGGTTTGTCCAGCAACCAGAACGCCAGCGCATGCAGGACCAGGCCGAGGCCGATGATCTTTGCTGCGCGGAGCAACACGGAGCGTCGCAGCACGGCAACATCCGAGCCCGCTTCGACGCGGGGCACGATACTCAGCGCGATCGATACGCCCACGATGAACAGGAAGAACGGGAACACCAGGTCGGTCGGTGTGCAGCCGTTCCATTCCGAATGCAGCAATGGCCAGTACACGTGGCCCCAATCGCCCGGATCGTTGACCAGCAGCATCGCCGCGACGGTGAGGCCGCGCAGCGCGTCGACCGAGGCGAAGCGCTGCGCGTGGTTCATTGACTTCCGTTTATCCAGGTGGCAACGACTTGCAAGTTTCCATCCAGTGCCACCAGGTCGGCGTGGTAGCCCGGCGCGATGCGCCCATAACGATCGCCGATGCCGAGGAATTGCGCCGGATAGGTCGAGGCCATGCGCGCGGCTTCCTCCAATGGCACGCCGAGCATCGCAACGCTGTTGCGCACCGCAGTAGCCATGTCCAAAGCGGAGCCGGCGAGCGAACCGGCGGCATTGCGCACCACGCCATCACGTGCGGTGATGGTTTCGCCGTACAACTCGTAGCTGGGATCGTCGGCACCGACCGGCGGCATCGCATCGGTGACCAGGAAGATCTTGCCGCGTGGCTTGGCCGCCAACGCCACCCGCAGGCTGGCCGGATGCACGTGGTGGCCATCGACGATGACGCCGCACCAGACCTGCGCATCCTCCAGCGCCGCGCCGACTGCGCCGGGTTCGCGTCCGGTCAGCGGCGACATCGCGTTGTACAGATGGGTGAAGCCGCTGATGCCGGCCTCGATGCCCGCGCGCGCCTCTTCGTAACTGGCCGCGGTATGGCCCGCGCAGACCAGGGCGCCGCGTTGCACGAACGCGCGAATCGTCTCCGCACCGACACGCTCCGGTGCCAGGGTGATCAGGGTGATGCCGTTGTCCAGGACGGTAGCCAATGCGATTTCCTGCGCATCCGGCACGCGGAACTTGCTGGCGTCGTGGGTGCCCTTGCGCGCGGGGGCGATATACGGACCTTCCAGATGGATACCGAGTACGCCGGGCACGCCCTGGGCGATGGCGTCGCGGGCAGCGGTGATCGCCTCGCCCATCCTCTCGGCATCATCGCTGATCAGCGTCGGCAGGAAGCCGGTGGTGCCGAACTTGCGGTGCGCCGACCCGATGCTCCGCAACGCGGCGACCTCCGGAGAATTGTTGAACAGCACGCCACCACCGCCGTTGACCTGGCAATCGATGAATCCCGGCAACAAGGTGGCGCCCTGCAAGTCGTGTACTTCCGTCGCACGTTGCGAAGCCTGTTGGGACGTGGTGACCGCAGCGATCCGCCCGTCTTCGACCAGCACCGCCAGGCTGTCCTCGATCCCGCGATCGGTCAACACGCGGCCATTGACCAGGGCGATGCTGCTCATACGGTTTCGGTGACCTTGTTCAGATGCGGCGGCATGTCGGGATTGTGCCCGCGACGCAGCGCCAGCGCATTGATCGCGCGATAGAAACTCTGGATGGTCAGCAGCGGCGCGCAGGCGGGATGCGAGGCTTTCACCAAAGGCAAGTCGCCTTGCGCCGACGACACCCAGACCTGGGCCCCACGTGCGCGGAATTCCTTCGCCAGCGCCAGCATGCCGGCTTCGGTTTCATCGGGCTGGGCGAAACAGAGCACCGGGAATCCTGGTCCCACCAGCGCCATCGGCCCGTGCTTCACTTCCGCAGAACTATAGGCCTCGGCATGCAGGCCGCAGGTCTCCTTGAACTTGAGCGCCGCTTCCTGCGCCGCGGCCAGGCCCAGGCCACGTCCGAGCACGAACAGGTTGTGCGCATCGACCAGACCTTCGGTCAGTGGCGACCAGTCGGCCTGCCACGCGGCACGCAACTCGCCAGGCAAAGTCTGCAATGCGTCCAGCAACGGCGCTTCGTTTTTCCAGTTCGCGGCCAGCTGCAGGATCGCCGACAACGACGAGAGATAGCTCTTGGTCGCCGCCACGCTGCGCTCCGGCCCGGCGTGCAGCGGGATCACGGTATGCGCCAGTTGCGCGAGCGGGGAATCCTCCACGTTGACCAGCGCGACCACACGCGCGCCCGCTGCACGCGCGGCTTCGGCGTTGCGCAACAGGTCGGGACTCTTGCCCGATTGCGAGATCACCAGGTACAGCGCGCCTTCCAGTTTCTGCTTCGCCTCGTACACCGAACCGACCGAAGGCGAGGCCGAAGCGGTGACGATGCCCAGCTGGGTTTCGAAAATATATTTGGCGTAGGTCGCGGCATGGTCGGAACTGCCGCGCGCGCAGGTCGCCACGAAAGGCGGCGGATTGCGACGCAGGTCTTCGGCCAGGGTGGCGATCACCGCTTCGTTGCGTGCGAACTGCGCGGCGACGATATCAGCGGTCTGCGCGGCCTCCGCATGCATCAAGGTCTGGTCGGGGTCGGGCAAGCGGAGGGCGTTCATCAGCTTTTGTTTCTTCAATCGTTGCGCGGACGTACCGGCGCGGTGGAGCCGCGCACCACCAGTTGCGGCACGAAGCCCTGGTTGTGCAGCGGAGTGGGATTTTCGTCGTAGGCGTCGTGGCGCAGGCCGCCGATCAGCAGGCGTGCGGCCTGCCTTGCGATGTCCTCGGTGGCCTGCTTGGCGGTGGTCAGCGCGGGCCAGGACTGCTTGGAGAACGGGCTGTCCTCGAAGCCGGCGATGGACAGGTCGTAAGGCACGTTCATGCCCGCGGACTTGGCCGCGGCGAGCACACCGGCGGCGATTTCATCGTTGGAACCGAAGATCGCGGTCGGCGGTTCCCGCAACGCGAGCAGGCGACGCGCGCCGCGGAAGCCGTCGTCGAAGGTGTAATCGCCCGGCACCACCAGGTGCTTGTCCAGGGTGATGCCGTAATCCTTCAGCGCACGCTCGTAGCCGGCGTAGCGCTCGGTGCTGGAACGATGCGCCAGCCCGCCCCAGAGGAAGCCGATGCGCTGGTGGCCGAGCTGGATCAGGTGTTCGGTGATTTCGTAGGCGGCGTCGTTGTCGTCCACGTACACGCAGGGATGGCCGTCGTTGGGATCCTCGGTGGCGGCGATGATCCGCACCAGCTTGACCCCGCGCGCGGCCAGCGCGTTGACCAACTCCATGCTTTCCGACATCGGCGCGGTCAGCACCAGGCCGGCCAGGCGCGAACGCTGTACCAGTTCGGACAACTCCTCGGCCAGCAGTGGCGAGGTCGAATCGCAGGGATGGATCTGCAGGCCGAAGCCGGTCTCCCGGCACGCGGCCAGTACCCCGTTCTGCACGCCGATGATGTGGTACGGATTGGGGTTGTCGTAGATCAGGCCGATCACGAACGGGGTGCCACTGCGCAGGTTGCGCGCGGACTGGTCGGGTTCGTAATCGAGTTCGGCGATGGCATGCAGCACCCGCGCGCGCGTGCCCTGCATCACCGAGGGCTCGTTGTTGATCACCCGCGAGACGGTTTTCAGCGATACCTTCGCGCGCTCGGCGACATCCTTGATGGTCGGCCTGCGCATGGTGGGTTCGGTCATGGTCGTGGCTCGCTTCAGGACTGCATCGGATCGGCAAGGATACGCAGCCGCATCACTTCATGCCGGCGCGGTGGCCGTGCAGCGCGAAAAACAGGATGTAGAGGTAGCACGGCACCATCAGCAGGGTGAAAACCGCCTGGAAATCATAGTGCTGCTTCAATATCGCGAATGCCTGCGGGATGACCGCGCCGCCTGCGATGCCCATGATCAACAGCGCCGATCCAGTTTCGGTAAAACGGCCCAGGCCCTTGATCGCCAGCGGGAAGATCGCCGGCCACATCATCGCGTTGGCGAAGCCCAGCGCCGCAACGAAACCCACCGACAGGTATCCCTGGGTGAGGAACGCACCTAACGCGAACAGCACACCCAGCACCGCCGAGAAACTCAGGTAGCGCTCCTGCGAAACGAAGCGCGGAATCAGGATCAATCCGACGATGTAACCCAGCAACATGCTGCCGATCGTAAACATGGTGAAATACTTGGTGGCATCGAGCGGTATGCCGAAGCCTTGCCCGTAGATGCCGATCGCGTCACCGGCCATCACTTCAGCGCCTACGTACACGAAGATGCACAGCGCCCCCAGCCATACGTGCGGAAACTGGAACAGGCTGCGGCTTTCGGTTGCACTGGCACCGGAGGCATTGACCTCCTCCGCACGCACATCCGGCAATGGCGAAAACAGGATGCCCATGGCCAGCACTGCAAGCACGACCGCCATCGCCATGTACGGACCGTGGATTCGCGCTGCGAATTCGTTCAACAGCAGGCCCTTGGCTTCGGGTTCCGCTGCTGCTACCTGCGAAGCGATGTCTCCCATTCCATGCAGGACGAAGGTCGCCAGCGCCCATGGCGCGAGCAGGCCGGCGACCTTGTTGCAGATGCCCATCACGGCGATGCGTTGTGCCGCGCCTTCTATCGCACCCAGGATGCTGACGTAGGGATTGACTGCGGTCTGCAAGATGGCCAGGCCGGCGCCGATCACGAAGATTCCACCTACCGCACCCGGATACCAGCGTTGCGTCGTGAATTGCCCGAAGGCCAATGCGCCGATCGCCATCGCGAACAGGCCAAGAGCCATGCCCTTTTTCATGCCCGTAGCCTTGAGGATCGCTGATGAGGGCAAGGCAAGGCAGAAGTAGGAAATATAGAAGGCGCTGGGAATGAGGAAGGCGTACGACTCACTGACGTCGAAGGCCAGCTTGGCGAACTGGATCAGCGGGCCATTGAGCCATGTGACGAAGCCGAAGACGAAGAACAGCGCGCCGATGATGGCGATGGAACCGACGTGCCGGTTTGCCGCGGCGGTGGCAGTGGCGGGTACTGCGGTCATGGCTGTTGGACTCCCCTGCTGACGGTGGCCGCGACGGCGCCCTGGGGGGCCCTGCCCGAGTCGGGCATGCGGATCGAACTGGGAATAACGTTGTCATACTTTTTCGTTTGGAGCCACTTCATGCCCCTCAGGATCGCGTCCCAAGGTCAATGCAACGCCCTGGCGTTATCCTGCGCTGCAGCAAAATGGCCGCACTGACAGCAGAGCTATCTGCCTGAATATGAACATTAATAATCATTTTTGGATTGAATTGATGCTGCTTCGCCTATTCAGTTCCCTTATTGTCGTGAAGAGGGAAGGCCCTAGCGTTTTTTCGTGACCGACTGTTGACAACGTTGTCAGAGCGCTCACACACTCCGGCGTCATGGCACTGCGGATTCCTGCAAGCAGCCGCGAAAGACATGGGGAGATGTGTGGTCGCAAACGCCAATCCAACGCCGGTCGTTCCCAGGGACACGCTGTCTGAGCGGTTCATCGCCGCGGACGTGGGCGGCACCCATGTGCGCATCGGCCTGGTCCAGGAAAGCGGCGACCCGGCCCATCCGGTCAGCGTGCTGCAGTACCGCAAGTACGTCTGCGCGCAGTACCCCGGCCTGGCCGAGATCATCGAGGACTTCATCGGCACGCTGGAAGGCGAAGCCGTCAGCCGCGGCGTGATCGCCAGCGCCGGCTACCCGCTGGAGGACGGCACCGTCATCACCGCCAACCTGCCGTGGCGCCTGTCGCCGCGCGAGATCGGCGAGCGCCTGGGTTTTCGCGAGTTGCGCCTGGTCAACGATTTCGAGGCCGTCGCCCACGCGGCGGCTTATGTGGATGCCAGTGAAGTGCTGCGCCTGACCGGCCCGGAAACCGCTCCTGTCGCCGGCCCCACCCTGGTGCTCGGTCCCGGTACCGGCCTGGGTGCGGCGGTGTGGATTCCCACCGGCAAGCGTGCCGTGGTCCTGGCCACCGAGGCCGGCCAGGCGGCACTGACCGCCGGCAACACCATCGAGATGGCGCTGCTGGCCGAGATGCTGAAGGACCGCACCCATGTGCCGGTGGAATACGCGCTCTCCGGCCCCGGCCTGATCAACCTTCACAACGCACTGTGCGCGTTGCGCGGCGCCCGCAACACCTACAAGACACCAGGCGAAATAACCGCCGCCGCCGCCGCGGGCAGCGACCCGCTGGCGCGCGAAAGCCTGGAGATCTTCTGCGGCCTGCTGGGCAGCGCGGTCGGCGACATGGCCCTGCTCTATGGCGTGCAGGGCGGCATCTACCTGGCTGGCGGGATCCTGCCGCAGATCCGCGAATTCCTCTTGAACAGCAGCTTCGTGGCGCGGTTCCTCAACAAGGGACCGATGCGCGCGGCGCTGGAACGCATACCCGTGCGCTTGGTCGAGCACGGACAACTCGGCGTCATCGGCGCCGCGAATTGGTACCTCGGCCAATGTGAGGGTGGGTAGGAGAAAAGTCGTCGGATCGACCACGGATCACCTGCCTGAGCAGGCGCGATCCAGCAACAAGAAGCTACAGGCACGGCAGCGGTCTTCGTTGCCTCAATCCAATCAGTGATGGGGAAGAGCATCATGAATTACAAGCAATCAATCCTCTCGGCTGCGATCGTGGCGAGCCTCAGCTTCGCTGCGCAGTTGCACGCGCAGGAAACCAGCACCACGACGCAAGACACCACAAAGAAGCAGAACGCCACTGACCTGGAAACGGTCACCGTAATCGGCATCCGTGGCAGCCTGGAGAAATCGCTCGACGCCAAGCGCAATGCGGATTCGCATGTCGAAGTAGTCACCGCCGAAGACATCGGCAAGTTGCCGGCCAAGAACGTGGCCGACACCCTGCAGCGCCTGCCTGGCGTCAATATCAGCTCGGCCAGCGCGGCCGAAGGCGGCTTCGACGAAAGCGATCGCGTCAGCCTGCGTGGCACAAGCCCCAGCCTGACCCAAACCCTGATCAATGGCCACAACGTGGGCACCGGCGACTGGTTCGTGCTGAGCCAGGTGCAGACCGTGGGCCGCAGCGTCAGCTACAGCCTGCTGCCGGCGGAAATCGTTAGCCAGGTCGTGGTCCACAAGGGCTCGGAAGCAAAGATCCCGGAAGGCGGCAGCGCCGGCTCGGTCGACATCATTACCCGCAGGCCGCTGCAGTTCGCCGAACCGTTCACCGCCGAGGCAACCGTGGGCGGCGTGTACTCCGACCTGCCCAGCAATACCAAGCCGCAGGTCAACGCCCTGTTCAACTGGAAGAACGACGCTGGCACAGCTGGCGTGCTGCTGCAAGGCTTCTACGAGAAGCGCAGCCTGCGTCGCGACGGCCAGGAAGTGGTCGGCGGCTACTCGGCCATCGGCGCCGCCGATCCGGTGGTTGCGACCAATCCCGACCTAGCCGGCGTGCTCTACCCCAACCTGATCGGCTCGACCCTGTTCGAACAGGAGCGCGAGCGCAAGGGCGGCGTGCTGGATATCCAGATCAAGCCGACCGACAACCTGACCCTCGGCCTCAACGCGTTCTATTCGAAGCTCGAGGCGGACAACTTCAATCGCAACTACATGCTGTGGAACAGCCGCTACGTCGGCAGTACCGCGCCGTTGCCGGGTTACACCATCACCAATGGCGTGCTGACGCATGCCGAATACGCGCCCGTCACCACTGGTGCGGCCAATTCGTGGGGTGTCTACGACCAGATCTCGCGTCCAAACGCCAGCTCCGACTCCAACTACATCACCCTGGATGCAGATTGGCAGGTCCGCGACAACTTCAACCTCAAGCTGCAGGCAGGTCAGTCCGAAGGCCATGGCAAGAGCCCGACCCAGGACGTGATCGAACTCGGCTTCGGCGACCGCGCCGGTTCGTCGTGGACCATGAACGGCACCGGCAGCCCGATCGACTGGGACATCGGCGGTGACAACGCCTCGCCCTCCGGTATCAGGCCGCAGGACGGGTGGATCTTCGGCGGCCAGGGCATCAATGTCGAAGACAAGGAAAAGTGGGCCAAGGCCGACGGTGAGTTCTTCTTCTCCGACGGCACGCTGTCCACCCTGGACTTCGGCGTGCGCTACACAGAACACACCCGCGAGAATCCGTTTGAAGTCGCGCAGGGTCCCAATTGGGCCAGCGACTGGCAGAACCCGGCGGCATACCCGCTCGACCATAGCAACTACCCGGGTAGCTACCCCAGCGGCATCGGCGGCACCTTCCCGAGCAACGTCTGGTACTACACCCCAGAACAGCTGGCCGCCATCAACGCCTCGTTCGCCAACCGCGACCCGGTGGGCCGCTTCTACTGGCAGGACCTGTACAGCGTGAAGGAGAAGACCGGCGCGGCGTACGTCCAGGCCAACTTCTCCGGCACCCGCTGGAGCGGCAACCTGGGCTTGCGCTATGTCCGCACCGAACAGCGCACGACCAACAACGTGAGCGTCGACGGAAACCTGCCGATCGCGGACCAGCCCGTGGGCACGATCAACGGTTCGGCGTTCGGTCCGTACCTGCCCACCGTGCAGAACAAGACCTACAACGAAGTCCTGCCCAGCGCGAACTTCAAGTACGAACTGGCCGATGACCTGATCCTGCGCCTGGGCGCCTCCAAGACCCTGACCCGTCCGGATTACTCGGCGCTGGCGGGTTCGGTTTCCCTGTCCGACCTCACCCACACCGGCAGCGGCGGCAATCCGAACCTCGACCCGCTGATCTCGACCAACTTCGACGCCGCGATCGAATGGTATTTCGCACCGCGTGCCCTGCTGTCGGCCAGCGTGTTCTCCATGGACATGAAGGATTACGTGGGCTTCGGCACCGTCGTCCAGCCGTACCTGGACCAGACCGCCAGCGCGGCGGCGGGCCAGGACGTGTTCGTCGACTACTCGGTGTCCATCCCGGTCAACATCGACGCGAAGGTCAAGGGCTTCGAACTTTCCTACGAACAGCCGATCGGCGAGCACTTCGGCGTAGCAGCCAACTACACCTACGCCGACAGCAGTTCGGAAGGCGCCAAGCCGGTGTTCGGCACTTCGAAGGACACCTACAACGTGTCCGGCTACTTCGAGAACGACAAGTTCAATTTCCGCCTCAGCTACACCTATCGCTCGCAGTACTACGCAGGCGTGAGCCGCACCGATGACTTCTACCAGGACGACATCGGCAACCTGGCGGCATCGGCCGGCTACAAGGTCAACGACCGGATGTCGATCTCGCTGGATGCGTTGAACCTCAACAACCCAACCCTGAAGTACTCCAGCAAGGTCGGCGACCAGATGCTCCCGTATGCGTTCTACTCCAACGGCCGCCAGTACTACCTGAATCTGCGCTTCAAGTTCTAAGCGACAACATACTATCGATTGATGTGCTTTCCCTCACGGGCCTGGACTTGTCCGGGCCCGATTTTTTTGGGGGATGATGATGATTGCCATACGAAAACGACAGCGTGGGAGCGGCTACCGCTGCTCTCGGGCCGGATCGACAATATTGCGAGGATGACTTGATGACGGTATCCAATAGCTTGCAACGCGTTGCCTTGATGGCGCTGGCGGCGCTGGCCGCGATTCCAATCGGCGCGATGGCGGCATCGGCGGAACCTGCGTTGATCCCCGCACCCGCCTCCATGCAACGGCATGCGGGCAGCTTCCTCGTGGGCCCGGCCACGCCGGTCAGGGCGCTGGATCCCCAGGCACGCGCCGCCGCGGAACAGTTCGCGGGCCTCGTCGCCCGGACCCACGCACTGCAATTGAAGGTCCAGGAAGCAGCGAGCGAACGCAAGGGCGGGATCCTCTTCCGCATCGATCCCAAGGCAACAGGTGCGAATCCCGAAAGCTACACGCTGGACGCCGATCCACAACGCATCGTGGTATCCGCACGCGATCCGCGCGGCTTGTTCTACGGCGCGGTCACCCTTTGGCAGCTGCTGACGACGGAAGCGAAAGACGGCCTGAGCATAGCCGCCGTGCATATCGACGACACCCCGCGCTTCGCCTGGCGTGGATTGATGCTGGATTCGGCGCGCCATTTCCAGACCGTGGATGAAATCAAGCAACTGCTCGATGCCATGGCGCTGCACAAGCTCAACACCTTCCACTGGCACCTGACCGACGACCAGGGCTGGCGCATCGAAATCAAGCGCTACCCGAAGCTGACCGAGACCGGCGGTTGCCGCATCCCCGCGGGCGATGGCGGCGTGGGCGCCAATGGGAAGCCCAAGCCCTATTGCGGCTATTACACCCAGGAACAGATCCGCGACGTGGTGCGCTACGCAGCCGCACTTCACATCACCATCGTGCCGGAGATCAACGCGCCCGGGCATGCACAGGCGGCGGTGGCGGCGTACCCGGAACTTGGCGTGACCGGCAAGCAGGTCCACGTGCTCAACGAGTGGGGCGTCAACACCACCCTGTTCAACGTCGAGGAAAGCACCTTCCAGTTCCTGGAAAATGTGCTGGCGGAAGTAGTCGAGTTGTTCCCTGGCACCTACGTGCATGTCGGCGGCGATGAAGCCGTCAAGGACCAGTGGAAGGCTTCGGCGCGGGTGCAGGAGCGCATGAAAGAGCTCGGGGTCAAGGATGAGGCCGGCATGCAGAGCTACCTGGTCAAGCGCCTGGAGAAATTCCTGGTCGCGCACCATCGCCGCCTGATCGGCTGGGACGAGATCCTGGAAGGCGGTTTGCCGGAAGAAGCCACGGTGATGTCGTGGCGCGGCATCGAAGGCGGCATCGAGGCCGCCAACCAAGGTCACGACGTGGTGATGTCGCCCTCGAACGAGTTATACCTGGATTACCTGCAGACCGATTCGCCCAATGAACCGCCCGGGCGTCCGGCCACCATCACCCTCAAGCAGGTCTACGCGTTCGAGCCGGTGCCGGCGGCGCTGGCCGCCGACAAGCGTTCGCACATCCTCGGCCTGCAGGCCAACGTGTGGACCGAGCACATGCGCAGCTTCGCCCGGGTCGAACACGCGATCTTCCCGCGCATCGCCGCGCTTGCGGAGACCGGATGGTCGCCGCAGTCGAAGAAGGACTGGGAAGGATTCCTCACGCGCCTGCCCGCGCAGCTGCAACGCTACCGGGCGATGGGCATTGCCTACGCGCAGACGCCGTTCGAGGTGCGCAGCGCGGTGGTCGAGGACCGCAAGCAGGGCAAGGTCCAGGTCAGCCTGTCCAACCAGTCCGGCTATGCAGACATGCGCTACACCACCGATGGCAGCGAACCGACCGCGGCATCGAAGCAATATGCGGCACCTTTCGAGCTGAAGCTGCCGGCGGAACTGCGCGCGGCGACATTCGTCGATGGCCGGGCATTGGCGGTGCCGACGCTGCGCAGGATCGATGCCGCCTCGCTGCTGACCCGCAGCGACGAGGAGCTGGCCATGTGCACCGGCGCGTTGATGCTGCGGCTGGAGGACGATGGCCCGCTTGAGGGCGAACGCGCGATCTTCAACGCCGATATCTTCAACCCTTGCTGGGAATGGAAGGCCGCGGACCTGGACGGCATTGCCTCGATCACGGTCCGCGCAGGACGCATGCCGTACTACTTCCAGCTGGCCCACGACGAACCCGCGCGCAAGTTCAAGCCCGCGAGAACAGCCAATGGCGAACTGGAAATCCGGGCTGGTTGCGATGGGATGGTGCTGGCGACGGTTGCGTTGCCCGCGGCGCCCGATGTGGATGGTTTCGTGAGCCTCAAGGCGAAGCTGGAATCCACCGCCGACCCACGGGACCTGTGCATCTACTTCACCGGCGACACCCGCCCGGCAATGTGGGTACTCGATCGGGTGACCCTGGGTCAGTAAACGGATGGCGTCCTGTCAGGCGCCGAGGCGTGCGGACGCGCCGCCTGTCGGGAGCTGTACCGGTCCGTGCGTGCCCGCAAGCTTCTGCGCATGCATGGCCCGGTACAAGCGCTCCAGGTCGTGGGCGAAAACCTGCGGCTTGAACAGCGCGGAGTGGGGCAGGTTCTCCCGCAGGCGTTGGCGCGTGCCTTCGCGCAGCGAGGCTTCGGCTCCCATGCGGATGGCAAGCGCCACGTAATCCTGGCGATCGCGTGCGATGCATTCGGGCAATCCCGCTGCGGATAGCAGGCTCACCGCCATCCGGCTGACGAACGTATCGCCGGGGAAAGCCAGCAACGGCACGCCTGCACGCAATGCATCGCTTGCCGTGGTCCCGGAATTGTAGGGATAGGTATCCAGCGCCAGGTCGGCGAGCGCCAGCCTCGCCAGGTGTTCGGCGCGCGGTTGCTGCGTGGCGAAGACCAGCCGCGCGGGATCCACGCCCCGGCGTTCGGTTTCCGCGCGCAGGTTCCGCTGGCCTGCCTCGTTGCGCGGCGGCGCCAACCAGAGGACGCTGCCGGGCAGCTGGCGCAGGATCTCGCACCAGTCGTCCCAGAGCGCAGGATGCAGCTTGAAGGTCTGGTTGAAGCTGCAGAACACCAACCCGCTTTCCGGCAGGCCCTGGCTGGATCGCGAGGGCGGCGACAGCGACGGCTGGAGCCTGCCACCTGGCTGGAAACAACGTGGCATCGAGGCAAGCGACTCGCTGAACTGTCCCGCGATCGTCGCTGGCGTGGCGATCGCATCGCCAATCACGTAATCGGCCAGCCGCGGCTCGCCGAGCGTGCCGATATAGCCGAGCCACGAGGCGATTACCGGCGCCGGCCGCAGGGCCACGATTCCCAGGCGTCCGTTGGCGGTGTAGCCGTTCAGGTCGACCAGCACGTCGATGCCGTCGCGAACGATCCGCTCGGCGGCAGCGCGATCGCCCAGCGCATCCAGGTCCACGAAGTGATCGGCCGCGGCAATGGCCGATTGCCGTCCTTCGTCCAGGGCCGCGACCTGTCCATGGGCATACAGGAAGACCTCGACCGAACCGCGGTCATGCGCCGCGATGGCCTCCAGGGCAAGGTAGGACACCGGGTGGTCGCGGAAGTCCGACGAGAGATAACCGATGCGCAACCTGCGTCCTTCCAGCGCGGTAGCCGCGGGCGCCAGTGGCGGTGATGCAAGCGCGGTGGCCCATTGGGATTGGGCGAATTTCCTGGCCGCATCCTTCTGCGCGCCCGCGCCAGCCTCGGGCAGCGCCAGCAGCAACAGCGTCGGGAAGTCGCTGCGCAGGGCACTGGCGTATGCCGCCAGCAGCGCTCCGGGGGTTGGCCCGCTATCACTCGACCAGTCGGCCAGGTGCCTGCGCAGGAACAATGCATCGCCGAGGCTCTTCAGGTCCGCGGGATCAAGCTGAACCGCCCTGCGATAGCAGTCCAGCGCGCGTTCGGGCCGGCCTTCGATTTCCTCCAGGCCGCCCAGCTTCTGCCAGGCAATGGCCAGCGAAGGCTCCTGCCGCAAGGCTTGCTTGTAGGCCCGCCCGGCCAGCTCATGTTGCTCCAGCTTCTGGTGGGCGAAGCCGAGATTGGCCAGCGTTCCCGCACCTGCGCCCGCGGCGACCGCACGCTGGAAGCAGGCGATGGCGGAAGCGAAATCATGCTCCATGGTGTAGATCACGCCGCACAGGTTCCAGCCATCGGCATGCCCTGGATCGGCCTTGAGCAGCGGTCCCAGCAGCAGCAGTGCGCCATGCAGGTCACGTTGCCGGTAAGCATCGAAAGCCTGCGTGTAGATCGCGGCCGGAGTGTTGTCCTGCATGGCTGGTACCTGTCAGATGAAGTCGAAGGATGCGCCCGGGTGCGACGATCGCATCAGGAGTTCGCATCAGGAACGGGAAGCGCCGGTCGTGCGACCCTGCATCCGCAACAGCACGTCGCACCATGGGGTCATCGCAGTCGCAAGGCCCAGCAGCACACCAATGGAATCGGCCAGCGCATCCAGCGGATCGGCGCTGCGATCGACGGTGAAAGCGGCCTGCGCGAACTCGATGCCCACGCCAAGCAGCACCAGCCCCGCGGCTGCGCCCAGCAGCGCCCGACCCGGGTTGAACAGCTGCACCGCGCTGGCCGCCAACACGAAGAACGCCAGCGCGTGCTCGATCTTGTCGATGTTGCGCGGCATCGGCGGCAGGTCCGCGCCGGGCACCAGGCACACGCCGATCACCACGGCGATGGCCAGCAACCACAAGCCAAGCCACAACCACGGATGTCGCAGCGGCTTCAACATTACAGTCGCCATGTCAGGTCGCCGGTCAGGAATGCGGTGCCGAATTCCACCTCGCGCGAGAAGCCCATCACCTGGAAGCGCTCGCCCATCTCGCTGGGCAGCGTCAGTTGCTTTGCTTCGTTGCGCAGGCGCTGCATGCGGGTTTCATCGGCGCGCGTTTCCGCATCATCCAGCAGCTTCGTCAAGCCGTTGCCAAGCAGGAAACTGGCCTGGCTGCAGTAGCCCTCCAGTTCGAAACCCGCGTGCGTGCCGGCTTCGGCTAGGGCGGTGAAATCGACCGACGCGGTGAGATCCTGCAGGCCCGGCCACAGGAAGGCGTCGTTATGCACGTGGTGGCGATAGAACGCGCGCAGCGTGCCCTGGTCGCGTTGCGGCAGGTAGAACTCGCGTCGTGGGTGACCGTAGTCGACGAACAGCATCGCGCCGGCCTGCAATCCGCCCATCACCGCCTGCAGCCAGTACGGCAGCTGCGACAGCAGCTCGGAGCGATAGCCATCGGGGAAGGGCACGCCCAGGTAACGCTCGACGTGGCGCACCGCCGCTGCGAGCAACGCATCGGCGGGCCGGTCGTTGCGTACGAAGCGCCCTTCGTCGTCAAGCGCCACACCCTCCTCGAATACCTCGCCCTCATGCAGGGTGAAACGCGGCGTCGGCAAGGCGTCGATCACTTCGTTGGCGAACAGCACGCCGTTCCATTCGGCCTCGGGCGGACCATCGAGCCATTCGATGCGATCGAACACCGGCGGGATCAGGCTGCGTCCGAGGCGCTCGCGCTGGCGTTCGCGCAGGTCCGCGCTGGGCTCCAGGATCGCGTAACGCGCTGGCATCGCATCCAGCGCCAACAGGCGCTTGAGCACGGTCTCGGCGAAGGCGCCGCTGCCGCCGCCGATCTCGACGAACTCCGCATCCGGCCCCAGCTGCTGCAGCACCGGCGCCACCGCTTCGGCCACGCAGCTAGCGAACAGCGGACCGAGTTCCGGCGCAGTGACGAAATCGCCCGCTGCCCCGAACTTGGTGCTGCCGGCGCTGTAATAACCCTGGCCAGGTGCATACAGGCAGCGCTCCATGAAGCGCGAGAAGGGGATGTTGCCGCCGGCAGCGATGATTTCGCTGCGAACCAGCGCAGCGAGTGCCTGGCTATGGCGTAGTGCATCGGGATCGGGCGCGGTCAGCTCGGACATCGTGGGGAAGTACGGGAAACAGGCCGCCATCTTACGCGGCGGCGTGCGCTGCCGGTCACGTGCGTAGGGCGGTCCGGCGGATGCACGGCATGACAGCGGCACTGACGACCACAGGCTCGTTGCGCCGTTGCGAGCGGGTCTTCACCGGAGCAATCGTTTATTCGCGCCCGATGCTCGATTGGGGACACAATGCGCCGACCTCCAGGATCCGCAGGAACTCCATGCCAGCACCGGCCCCCGTCGCCCTGATCACCGGCAGCGCCCGCCGCATCGGCGCCGCCATCGCACGGCGACTGCATGCCGAAGGCTACGACCTGGCCCTGCACTATCGCGACTCGGCCGCGGAAATGCAGGCGCTTGCGGCCGAACTGGAAGCGGTGCGCGGCAACAGTGTGCTGGTCCTGCAAGCCGACCTGGCCGAATTCGATCGTCTGCCGGAACTGGTGGCCAGGGCGGTCGGCCGCTTCGGCCGGCTGGATGCGCTGGTCAACAACGCTTCCACTTTCCAGCCGACGCCGCTGGGCACGGCGACTCCCGCGCAGTGGGATGCGCTGTTCGCTTCCAACGCGCGCGCGCCATTCTTCCTGGCCCAGGCCGCGGCACCGCACCTGAAAGCGTCAAAGGGCGCGATCGTCAACCTGGTCGACATCTATGCCGAGCGCCCGCTGCGCGACCACCCGGTCTATTGCATGGCCAAGGCCGCACTGGTGATGGCGACCAAATCGCTGGCACTGGAACTGGCCCCGGACGTGCGCGTGAACGCGATCGCCCCGGGCGCGATCCTCTGGGCCGAGAACGAAACCAGCGACACCCGGCAACAGGCAATGCTGGCGTGCACGCCACTGGCCCGCACCGGCACCCCCGCCGAAATCGCCGAAGCCGTGCGCTGGCTGTTGCGTGATGCGACCTACACCACCGGGCAGGTCGTCCACCTCGACGGCGGACGCACCTTGGCAGGCTGATCGCAGCGCGATCGCTCAAGCCTTGTTGCGGAACGCATCTTCCAGCATCGCGCCGCGGAACGCCGCCGGCGCTTCGTGCGACACCGCGTAGCGATACAGCGCCGCCGAATACACGCCGCTCAGCGCAGCCTGGTAGATGCCGAGCAACAGCACGCCGAGCAGGAAAACCACGCCGACCCCGATCGCCAGCGGCAGTGACATCTGGTAAGCGGCAAACGTCAGTCCCGCGCCGACCAGCAGGAACAGGAAGGTGATCAATCCGAACGCAGCGCCGATGCCGACGTTGCCGATCGCGTTCTCGCCCCAGGTGCGCCTGAGCAGGGTGACGCTTTCCTTCAACGCATCGATCGGACCGATGCCGCGGCTGACCAGCACCGGCACCACCAGGAAGGTGGCCAGGGTCCAGGCGGCACCGAGGCCGCTGCCGATCAGGCGCACGATGAAATTGTTGTCGCGGCTCTTCAACCCCTGCAGCAGCACGCCGACCGTGGCGGCGATGGCCGCGTAGCCGAGGATCGAAGGCAGGCGCGATTTCGCCGCATCGAAACCGTCGCGCAGGGTCGGATCGCCACCGTCCAGGCGGATCATCGCCGCACCGACCAGCGCGCAGTTGAAGAAGATGATCACGCTGTACTGGCAGAAGTAGAACAGGAAGCCGAGGATCACGCCGCCCACGCCCACGCCTTGCTCGAAGATGCGCAGCGCGAATACCGGGACCAGGAACGTCGCCATCACCACCAGGGTGGCGGCGCCGGAAATCAGCGGGAACAGCATCAGCTCCTTGTCGGAGCGCAGGACCCCGGCGCTGGCCTTGACCAGTTCCCAGCTACGCGAAAATTTCTCGAACATGATTCTTCCCCAGTGACGATGCGGATAGCGTGCCGCCTGCAGGCAGGCGCCGCAAGCTGCCGGAAGTCATCTGGACGCTGCCGACGCGGCGGATGTGACCGTCAGGCCCCGGAAGGCATTGCCACCACGGTCATCGGCAGTTCGCGTTCCGGCGACTGCGCCCACAGCTCGGCCAGGGTCTTTCCCGAGAGTGGATCGATGAAATCGGGCGCGATATCGGCCAGCGGTTTCAGCACGAAGGCATGTTTCAGCTCCGGGCGCGGCAAGCGCAGATTGCCCGGGCCCTCGATCACCAGTTCGTCGAAGAACACGATATCGATGTCCAGTGGCCGGTCGCCGAAGCGCGGCCCGCTGCGGTCACGGCCATGTACGTCTTCCAGCGCATGCAACCAGTCATTGAGCGCCTGCACGTCGAGATCGGAATCGAGCACAGCGGCGGCATTGAGAAAATCCGGACCATCGAATCCGATCGCCGTGGTGCAGTAGACCGGAGAAACCAACAACGCACCGAATCTTTCCCGTAATGCGCGCAGGGCCGAAGCCAGGTTTCGTTCCGGCAACACATTGCTGCCCAGGCTCAGGTAGGCCTTGCCCATCAGGCGCGGCTGCGCTCGATGATCACGCCCACCGCCGCCGCGCCGCGCACCGCGCCGGGCTTGCTGAGTTTCAGGCGCAGCCAGGAGACCTCGAACTCGGCGAGCACGATTTCCGCGCAGCGTTCGGCGAGCTTTTCCACCAGCCCGTAATCGGACTGGGAAACGAATTCGATCAGCCGCTTGCTGACCGCCTTGTAGTTGAGCGTATCGGCGATGTCGTCGCTGGCCGCGGGCCTGCGGTTGTCGAAACCCATTTCCAGGTCGAAACGCAGGGTCTGGCGGATGCGCCGTTCCCAGTCGTAGATGCCGATGAGGGCATCGATCTCAAGGCCCTCGATGAAAACCTTGTCCATTGCTGCGCTCACACCACCTCCGGCAATGTCGCCATATCCCAGCGCGGGGTCACCTTCACCGCCGCGGTTTCGTGCTGCCCGGCCTGCAGGCGCAAGGCACCGGCGAAGGCGATCATCGCGCCGTTGTCGGTGCACAGCTCGGGGCGCGGGAAGCAGGCCCGTCCGCCGCGCTTGCCGGCGATCTCGTGCAACTTCGCCCGCAGGCGCTTGTTCGCGCCCACCCCACCAGCGATCACCAGGGTGTCGCTACCGGCGGCATCCAGCGCGCGCTGGCATTTGATCGCCAGGGTATCGACCACCGCGTCCTCGAAGCCACGGGCGATGTCGGCCCGGGTCGCCTCGCTCTGGTCGCTGTCGCGCCAGGCCAGCATGACCTGGGTCTTGAGCCCGCTGAAACTGAAATCCAGGCCGGGCCGGTCGGTCATCGGCCGGGAGAACTTGTAGGCGCCCGGCTTCCCGCCTTCCGCCAGTGCCGCCAGCTGCGGGCCACCCGGATACGGCAGGCCCATGACCTTGGCGGTCTTGTCGAAGGCCTCGCCGGCGGCGTCGTCCAGGGTTTCCCCCAGCAACCGGTAGCGGCCGATCGCATCCACCGCGACCAGCTGGGAATGCCCACCGGAGACCAGCAGGGCCACGAAGGGTGGTTCGGGTGGGTCGTCTTCCATCAACGGGGCCAGCAGGTGGCCTTCCATGTGGTGCACGCCGAGCGCCGGGACTTCCAGCGCCCAGGCCAGGGAGCGGGCCACCCCGGCCCCGACCAGCAGCGCCCCGACCAGCCCGGGGCCGGCGGTATAGGCCACCCCGTCGATGTCCGCGAGCTTCAGGTCGGCCTCGGCCAGGGTCTGTCTGACCAGCGGTAGCAGCTTGCGCACATGGTCGCGGCTGGCCAGCTCCGGGACCACGCCACCGTACTCGGCATGCAGGGCGATCTGGCTGTAGACCGCGTGGGCACGCAGTCCGGCACTGCCCGGCAGGGCCGTGTCGAAGACGGCCACGCCGGTTTCATCGCAGGAAGTTTCAATGCCGAGGACGCGCATGGGCTCGAAATGAGGACTTGAGGGCAGGATTCCAGCCCCCGGCGGGTTGCAGGCAACCCCGGGGTGCCGTTATCATACGCGGCTCGCCGGGACTGACCCGGTTGTTTGTGTCCCGGAGATTCCATGCCCAGCGTCAAAGTCCGCGAAAACGAGCCTTTTGAGTTTGCTCTGCGTCGCTTCAAGCGTACCTGCGAAAAAGCCGGTGTCCTGGCCGAAACCCGCAAGCGCGAGTTCTACGAGAAGCCGACCCAGGAACGCAAGCGCAAGGCCGCTGCCGCGGTGAAGCGCCAGCTGCGTCGCAGCTCGCGCGACGTCACCAAGAAGCAGCGCCTGTACTGAGCCGCGTCGCTTCGCCAGAAGCCGGCACGCGCGAGCGTAGCCGGCTTTTTGTGTTTTTAGCATCTGGAGATTACCCATGACCCTGAAACAGCAGCTCGTCGAAGACATGAAGGCCGCGATGAAAGGCGGCGACAAGCACACCCTGGGCGTGGTCCGCCTGATCAACGCCGGGATCAAGCAGCGTGAGGTGGACGAACGCATCGAGCTGGATGATGCCGCCGTGCTCGCCGTCATGGAAAAAATGGTCAAGCAGCGCAAGGATTCGGTCAGCCAGTTCGACGCCGCCAACCGTGAAGACCTGGCCGCGATCGAACGCGCCGAGATCGTGGTGATCGAGAAGTACCTGCCGGCCAAGCTCGGCGAGACCGAGATCCTTGCGGCCATCGACGCCGCCATTGCCGAGACCGGCGCCACCGGCCCGGCCGACATGGGCAAGCTGATGGGCGTGCTGAAGCCGAAGTTGGCTGGACAGGCCGACATGGGCCTGGTGTCGGCATTAGTGAAGAAGAAGTTCGCGGGTTGAGCTTTTTGCTTCCCTTCTCCCGGCGGGAGAAGGGAGCGCGAACTGATGGAGTGATTGAGCATGACCGATGACCTTCTCGCTACTCCGGTAATCCGTCTCCGTACCGCCCAGCCCTCTGATATCCCCCACATCCTCGCCTTCATCCGCGAACTGGGCGAATACGAAAAACTCGCCCACGAAGTCGTCGCCGACGAAGCGATCCTGGCTGCGCAACTGTTCGGCGAGCATCCCGCCGCTGAAGTCCTCATCGCCGAAGTCGATGGGCAACCGGCCGGCTTCGCCCTGTTCTTCCACAACTTCTCCACCTTCCTCGGCCAGCGCGGCCTGTACCTGGAAGACCTGTTCGTGCGTCCGCAATTCCGTGGGCTGGGCCTGGGCAAGCGCCTGATGGTCCACCTGGCCAGGCTGGCGGTCGAGCGCGACTGCGGGCGCTTCGAATGGTCGGTACTGGACTGGAACGAGCCGGCGATACGTTTCTACCGCGGCCTGGGAGCAGTCGGCCTGGAGGAATGGACCGTGCAACGCGTCAGCGGCGCCGCACTGCGGGCGCTGGCGACAGCAGACGATGCGGGCTGACCTGCAACGCATGGCATCCTAGTCGCCATGGCCCGCCTGTCCGACGCCTTCATCGACGATCTGCTTGCCCGTACGGACATAGTGGAGGTGATCGGCACGCGCGTGCCGCTGAAACGCCAGGGCAAGGAGTATTCGGCGCGCTGCCCGTTCCACGACGAGCGCTCGCCGTCGTTCACGGTGTCGCAGACCAAGCAGTTCTATCACTGCTTCGGTTGCGGCGCGCACGGCACCGCGATCTCGTTCCTGATGAACTACGACCGCCTCGAATTCCTCGACGCGGTCGATGAACTGGCCAAGCGCGTGGGCATGGAAGTGCCCAAGGAAACGCAGAAGCGCAACGAGACCGACGATGGCCGCGACATGTACGCGGCACTGGACGCGGCGGCGAAGTTCTTCCAGCGCCAGCTCGAAGAAAACGATAAGGCGAAAACCTACCTCGACCAGCGCGGCGTAGACGAAAGCATCCGCACCCAGTTCTCGATCGGCTATGCGCCGGATGGATTTTCCGCGCTGAAGGATGCGCTGGGCACCGACGAACGCCGGATCAAGCTGCTCGACAAGACCGGCATGCTGTCGCGGAGCGACAACGGCCGCGTGTACGACAAGTTCCGCGACCGGGTGATGTTCCCGATCCACGATCGCCGCGGCCGGGTGATCGCCTTCGGCGGCCGCGTATTGCAAAAGGACGATGGGCCGAAATACCTCAACTCGCCGGAGACGCCGCTGTTCCACAAGGGCCGCGAACTCTACGGCCTGTGGCAGGTGCGCCAGGCCAACCAGAAGATCGAGCGCCTGGTCGTGGTCGAGGGCTACATGGACGTGGTCTCGCTGTTCCAGTACGGCGTGACCCAGGCGGTCGCGACCCTGGGCACGGCGACCACGCCGGATCATGCGGAACTGTTGTTCCGCAATTCGCCGGACGTGTATTTCTGCTTCGATGGCGACGCCGCCGGACAGCGCGCGGCGTGGAAGGCACTGGAATCAGTGTTGCCGCGGATGAAGGACGGACGCCAGGCGTTCTTCCTGTTCCTGCCCGATGGCGAAGACCCGGACAGCATCGTGCGCAGCGAAGGCGCGGCCGGTTTCGACCAGCGCCTGCAACAGGCGACGCCGCTGTCGCAGTTCTTCTACGACGAACTGGGCAAGGACGTAAAACTGTCCACGCTGGACGGCAAGGCGCGTCTTGCCGAACGCGCCAAGCCACTGCTCGCACAGATCCCCGACGGCGCCTTCGGCGACCTGATGCGACAGCGCCTGGGCGAGATCACAGGCGTGGGCGTGCGGCAAGCGCAGGCCCTGCCGGAAAAACCGAAGCCTGTTTCGCGCGCGCCCGTAGCCACGCAGAAGCGCAGCCTGGTGCGCGGCGCGATCTCGGTATTGCTGCAGCAGCCATCGCTGGGGCTTTCGCTGGTGCCGCCGTATGGCTTTCGCGAACTGCAGCAGCCCGGCGTGGAATTGCTGGTGGAATTGTTGTCGCTGGTCCACGCGCGTCCCGAAATCAGCACCGGCGCCTTGCTGCAGCATTTCGCCGAACGCGACGAACTGGTCGCGCTGCAGAAGCTGGCCTCGCATGCACTACCCGGCAACGAAACCATCTGGCGCATGGAGCTGCACGACGCCGTGGCCCAGTTGGAACGGCAGACGGTCGAACAGCGCATCGAGGAGCTGCAGGCCAAGAACCGCGATGGCGGACTGGACGAAGCCGACAAGTACGAACTGCGCGCCTTGTTGCAGGCACGTATCGGTCGCGGTTGAACGTGGATCCCGGCGCTTTGTAGAGCCGGGCTTGCTTGGCTGCTTTTTATTTTTCGCGAAAATCAGCCGGGCAAACTCGGCTCTACCAAGGCATGGCCTTGGCCATGCACAGGCCCTCGCCTCCGCGATAAAGTGTCACGTCCCTCTCCAGGAGAATCCTGATGCGCCGCATGAATCCCGCCCTGCTCGTCGGCCTGTTCGTGCTCGCCGCATTGCCCGCTGCGGCGCAGGCGACGATGAAGCCGCAGGAGGTGGCGCGCAATGAACAAGGCAACCGCATCACCGAAAACGTACCTGAAATCCCGGCCGAGCTGATCGAGCGGCTCAATCGCTACCAGAACACGCGCGGCGCGTCCTTCGCCGGCTGGACCAGGGACGGATGCCTGCTCATCAGCACCCGCTTCGCCGAGACCGCGCAAGCGCATCGCGTGTGCCAGCCGCTGGGCATGCGCGAGCAGCTGACGTTCTATCCGGAACCGGTCGCCGGCATCACGCCCTCGCCGGCCGAAGCATGGCGCGAGGGCTTCGTGTTCGCCAAGGACAAGGGCGGGGACGAGTTCTCGCAGCTGTACTGGTTCGATGCACAGACCCGCTCCATCACCCTGCTGACCGATGGCCAGCGTACCCAGAACAGTGGCGTGGTGTTGAGCCATGATGGCGGATTGATGGCCTATACGAGTACCGCGCGCAACGGCACGGATCGCGATATCTGGCTGCGCGATACGCCCGCAGGCACGGCGCGTACGCTGGTGACTGCGGGCGGCAGCTGGAGCGCGATGGATTTCTCGCCGGATGGCAAGCGCCTGCTGGTGATGAAGTACGTTTCGGCGAACGAGTCGTTGCCCGGCGAAGTCGATATCGCCAGCGGCAAGCTGGAACTGTTCCCGGTCGACGGCGGCAAGGCAGCGTTCGGCGGATTCAAGTTCGCCCCCGACGGCAAGGCGGCGTACTTCATTTCCGACGAACCGTTCGAAGGCAAGGCCAGCGAGTTCCAGACCCTGCGTTTCCATGACCCCGCCAGCGGCAGGTTCGTGCAGTTGAGCGGCGACATCCCGTGGGATGTGGAAGGACTGGAGATCGCCGACGACGGCAAGCACCTGGCCTTCGTCAGCAACGAGGACGGCATCGGCAAATTGCACGTGCTTTCGCTTCCGGACCACCGGTCGGTGCAGCTGCCCGCGCTGCCCGTGGGCGTGATCGGTGGCTTCGGTTTCTCGCCTGATGGCAAGCACCTGGCCCTGAGCCTCAACACCGCGACTTCACCGAGCGATGTGCACGTCATCGACCTGGCCAGCGGCGAGCGTACGCAGTGGACGAAAAGCGAAGTCGGCGGACTGGATGCTTCGAAATTCGTCGCGCCGACACTAGTTCGCTTCCCCACCTTTGACCAAGCGGACGGAAAGCCACGCACCATTCCGGCCTTCTATTACAGACCCGCGAATGCGACGGCAAGTGGCAAGCTGCCGGTGGTGATCAGCATCCATGGCGGCCCCGAAAGCCAGGCGCTGCCAGCCTTCAATCCCAGCATCCAGTTCATGGCCAACGAACTCGGCATGGCGGTGCTGGTGCCCAACGTGCGCGGCTCTTCCGGTTACGGCAAGACCTACCTCACCTTGGACAATGCGGAGAAGCGCGAGGATTCGGTCAAGGACATCGGCGCGTTGCTGGACTGGATCGCGCAACAACCGGAACTGGACGCGGGCCGCGTCGGCGTGACCGGTGGCAGCTATGGCGGTTACATGGTGCTGGCTTCGCTGGTGCATTACGGCGAGCGCATCCGCGCCGGCGTGGAAACGGTAGGCATCTCGCATTTCGGCACTTTCCTCAACAACACCGAAAGCTACCGCCGCGACCTGCGCCGCGCCGAATACGGCGACGAGCGTCTTCCGGAAATGAAAGCGGTGTTCGAGCGCATCTCGCCGTTGAACAACGCCGGCAGGATCACCTCGCCACTGTTCGTCGCCCAGGGCCGCAACGACCCGCGCGTGCCCTACACCGAAGCCGAGCAGATCGTGAAAGCAGTGCGCGGCAACGGCCGACCGGTGTGGTTCCTGATGTATAACGACGAAGGCCATGGCTTCAAGAAGAAGACCAACAGCGATTACTTCGGCGCGGCGACCATGCGCTTCTGGCAGGAGTACCTGCTGGCTGAATAGCCTGGATGTCGTAGGAGCGCGGGTCAGCCGACCAGCGTCGCCGGCTGCAACAGCGGCATCAACCAGTGATCCGCCAGCAGGAACGCGAACAACGCCATCAAGTAGACGATGGAATAGTTGAACACGCGCATCGGGAAGAATTCGTCGGGCGGATCCAGCAACCGCCACGCGTACCACAGGAACACCGCGCCCAGGACCAGCGCACCGCCCAGGTAGAACAGGCCGCTCATGCCGAAGATCACCGGCAACACGGTCACTTCCACCAGCAGCACGGTGTAGAACAGGATCTGCCAACGCGTGTAGGTCACGCCGTGGGTCACCGGCAGCATCGGCACCAGCGCGCGCGCGTAATCGTCGCGACGGAAGATCGCCAGCGCCCAGAAATGCGGCGGCGTCCACACGAAGATGATCAGCACCAGCAGCAGCGCGTATGGCCAATCCCACTCGCCGGTCATGCCGGTGACCGCGGCCCAGCCCAGCAACGGCGGCGCAGCGCCGGCGACACCGCCGATGACGATGTTCTGCGGCGTGGCCCGCTTCAGGAACACGGTGTAGACCACCGCGTAGCCGATCAGTGAAGCGAAAGTCAGCAGCGCGGTGATGGTGTTGACCCAGAGCACCAGCACGGTCATCGACAATCCCGCCAGTACCAGTGCGAACACCAGCGCCTGCCACGGCTTGAGCTGGCCGACCACCAGCGGGCGCCACGAGGTCCGCGCCATCTTCGCGTCGATGCGCGCGTCCAGGATCTGGTTGATCGCCGCCGCACTGGACGCCGCCAGCCAGATGCCGAGGAAACCGAGTGCGCCATGCTTGAGCTGCTGCGCATCGGGCATGCCGTCGATGGCCAGGAGCATGCCGACCAGCGCGGTGAACACGATCAGGGCGACCACGCGCGGCTTGGTCAGGCTCCAGTACTGGCGGACGGTGGACATCGTCGTCATTCCGGCCTGCGCAGGCGCGCCAGCAGCGAAACCAGCACGAACAGCAGCAGCGCGGCACCAGCGTTGTGTGCAACGGCCACGTACAGCGGCAGCGCAAGCTTGACGTTGAGGATGCCCAGCGACACCTGGCTGATCACCAGCACGATCAGCGCCGTCGCCCAGCCGCGCATGCCCGGCGTGCGCAGCAGGCGCACGGCGAACACCAGCAGGTACAGTGCCAGCAGCACGGCGACGATGCGGTGCGCCATCTGGATGGCGATGCGCGAGGCTCCATCCAGCACCCCGCCTTCGTAATCCACGCCAACCCCGCGCCACAGCACGAAGCCTTCGCGGAAATCATGCGGCGGCCACCACTGGCCCACGCACTTGGGGAAATTATCCGCGGACCAGCTGCCCGCGCCGCAGGACAGCGCGGCATAGTTGGCGCTGGTCCAGCCACCGAGCGCGATCTGCAGTCCCAATAGCACCAGGCCGGCAATCACCCAGCGCTTCAATGCACCGGCTTCGACCAGGATGATCGGGCGGTCGATCGCGCGCCAGGCCATCCACAACAGCAACGCAAAGGTGGTCAGTCCACCCAGCAGGTGGCCCATGACCACGATCGGTTTCAGCAGCAGGGTCACCGTCCACATGCCCAACAGGGCCTGGAAGATGATCACCGCAAGCGCGAGTACTGCCACGCGCGACAGGTCCGAGTTCGACCAGCGCAGGGCCGCGAGGAGCAGGACGATCTCGCCGACAATGGCCAGCACCGACGCAGTCGAATGTTCCCCGCGCATGTACAACGGAATCGCCGCCGCCACCAGCAGCGAGGCAATGGCGACCTGGACGATGCCATGGCGCCGCTTGCGCGCCGCCAGCACCGCCAGCAGCAGCACCAGCACGCCCAGCGAACCGGCCAGCATCCTGTGCACCTGTTCGCGCCAGGCCTTGTGGGTCTCGAACGGACGGATCGCGCTGGCCGCGTGGTCGCTGACTTCGCTTGCGGCCTGCGGCCAGGCCGCGCGCCCGTAGCAGGTCGGCCAGTCGGGACAACTCAATCCAGCATCGGACAGGCGCACGAATGCGCCGAACACCACCACGAACAAGGTCAGTACCACCGCCAGCCAGGCGAAGCGGTGGAAATGTCTATAGACAGCGGGACGGGCGACCAGGGTCATCAGATCAGTTTCAACAGTTTGGAAACGTCGGCGCGGATGAAACCCGGATCCGTGCCCGGCGCATAACGCAGGATCACGAAACCATTGGGATCGATCACATAGATCGGCACGCCGGCCGCATCATTCACCCGTGGCAGCGCGGCCAGCAACTCGGGCGTGGGCAGCAGCAAGCGTCGTGATCCGCTGTCTGGCGCTCCGGCGGGAAGCGCACCTGCCCAGAGGATCTCGACGTGGTCGGCGTTGTTGCCGAACAACTGCCATACCGTGTCGAGGTCGCGGGCCAGCTTCAGGCACCCGGTCGTGCAGTCGGCCTGTGGCGCCACCACGATCCGCCACAGGCGCTCGGCCGGTCGCCACTCGTAATTACTGCCATCGGCGAGCCTGGGCACCACGGCACGCGCGTCGATCGCGGGTTGCAGCATCTCCCCGTGGACCTTGGTGCCCTTTGGTTGCCAGCCGCTGAAGCGCAACACGCCGGCGCCGAAGATGGAGCCGAAGAACAACAGGAAGATCAGCACCAGGATCCAGCGTCCGCGACGGACCTGGGCGGAATCGGGTTGCACGGGAGCAGGGGAATTCAGATTCATGTCCGGTATTTTCTCATGCGCAGCCGCTCAACGCGGGCGTCGTTTGCGCAAGGTCAGCACCAGCGCGGTGATCAGCACCGCAAGCGCCAGGCCGAACCACTGCACCGCATAGCCGAGATGGCGCTCGGGCGGCAGGGTATTGGGCAGGATGTCGAGGTCGCGGGCGTAGCCGAGCTTCAACGCCGGATCCAGCTTGAGCACGCGCGACGCCACC
>JBOHXX010000002.1:0-43849 GCA_050737675.1 Pseudoxanthomonas sp. | reverse complement strand
CCCTTGCGTGCTGGATACCTTCATCAGCGTGGTGCGTTTCATGGATGGCGAACCTCCACGACCATGGTGGCACTACACCACGGAGCGGAAGCGGCTGCATCCCGGCGTCTAGGCCGTGTTGCCGGCACGATTGAGGCTGCATTCACCGCTACGGGTTATGGTGCGCCTTCATTCGCGGAGCCAATCGATGCACGCACGCACCCTGCCCGTTGCCCTTGTCCTGTTCGCCAGCGTGGTGCTGGCCGGTTGCACCACGCTCGATGCGGTATCCAGCTGGCTGGGCAACCGCGTGGCGTTCACCGCGCCGCAATTGCAGCGCAATCTGGACAACAGTTTCCCGCGCGAATTCGACAAGCTGGGCGGCCTGGTTTCCGCCACCCTCAGCCATCCGCGCCTGAGCATCCCCGCGGGCGACAGCCGCCTGCGCCTGGACTTCGACATCAAGGTCAATGCGCTGGGCGCGCGCGACGTCACCAGTGGCCATTTCGCCCTGGCCAGCGGCCTGCATTACAACCCGGCCACGCAGGGCCTGCACCTGCAGGACCCGGAACTGCTGAGCATCGACATGCCCAACACGGGCACGTTGCTCAAGGGCGGCACCCGCGAGCTGCTCAATGCGGTGCTGGTGGAATACGCCCGTGATGAACCCGTGTATCGCCTCGACAGCGACCTGCTGCGCAAGCTGCCCCCGGGCAAGCGCATCGCCTCCACCGACATCGAAAACGGCCTTGTGGTCGTACATCTGGACCGATAAGCACATGACCCATTCCCTCGAACGCGCTTTCAGGATCGCTTGCCTGGTGCTGGTACTGGCCAGCGCTTCCGTGCGCGCCGGCGACACGCAGGACAACGAACTGAGCGTCGATGCGCCTCGGATCCAGCAATACCTGGCCGGCGAATTCCCGCGCGAGTACGAAGCCCTGGGCGGCCTGTTCACCTTGACCGCCCGCGATCCCGAGCTGACCATTCCCGCCACCGGGCAACGCCTGCAGATGGCGTTCTCGGCCAGCGCCTCGTCCGCTGGCAGCGCAGATACTCCAGTGGGGCGCATCCACATGAGCAGCGGCCTGCGCTACGACCCGCGGGACAGCGCGCTGTACCTGGACCAGCCCACGCTCGATCAGGTTCAGCCCGCTTCGCCCGGCCAGCGTGTCGATGAGCAGACCCGCATGCTGCTCAACCTGTGGTTGACCGACTACGCCAGGAAAGAGCCGCTGTACAAGCTCGATCCCGCGCTGGTCGCCACCCTCGGCGGCGTGCAGGTGGAATCCACCCGCATCGAAAACGGTCGCATTGTGGTGCGTTTCAACCAACCGATCACCTTGCCGGGGCTTGGCGATGCGCAGGACTGAAGCATTCGCACTGGCGGCAGCGTTCTGCGCCTGCCTGTCCGCGTGCGCGCCAGCCGACCAACCAGTTCCGGCTTCCGCTGACGGACGCGCTCCCAGTCAGACTGTCGCCGAGGTTCCTGCGGTTGCGCCACCGGCAACGACAACGCCCGTGCAGGAAGCAGCAGCTCCCGCGGACCAGGCCAGCAGGGACCAGGCCACGCCCACCGCAGCCAGGCAGGTCGTCATCGACTATTACGCTGCGATCGACGCACGCGATTACACCAAGGCCTATTCGCTGTGGAGCGACAACGGCGCGGCCAGCGGGCAGAGCTACGAACATTTCAGCGGCGGCTATGCCAATACCCGGTCGGTGAAGGCCAGCGTGGGCGAACCCTTCGATGAAGAAGGCGCCGCCGGTTCGCGCTATATCCAGGTCCCGGTGGAACTCAAATCCCTGCAGCGCGATGGCAGCGAACGCAGCTACCGCGGCCGCTTCACCCTGCGTGCGGTGATGGCCGATGGCGCCAGCGAGGCGCAACGACACTGGCACCTGGCTTCCGCGGAGATGCAGCGGCTCCCGGACTGAATCGGCAGAGCCGAGCCTTACTATCAGGAGACCATCATGCGCATGAAGCCTGTGGCGACCGGAACAGTTTTTGGCCTCGGCCTCGTCCTGTTATGCAGCTGCCGTCCTGCTTCCCATCCGGACGCCACGGTAAGCGCTGAATCGCCTGCGAGGGCCACGGCAAGCGTTCCAGCTTCCGAGACGCCGACTCCCCAACCGCAAGCAGCCGCTGCCGTCCCAGAGGCATGGATACTTCCCGGCGACTTTTCTCCCGACACGACCTTGCAGGATCTGCAGCACCGCTTCGGCGCCGGAAACGTGAAGGTGGAGGAAATCCCCGGCGCCGAAGGCGAGAGTTTCCGCGGCGTCCTGCTGTTCCCCGACGATCCGAGCCGGCGCGCCACCGTCTATTTCCAGGACCCGCAGAACCTGCTTGGACTGGCCATGGTGAGCATCGACGAAGACCGTTCGGAATGGAAACTGGCCTCGGGAGTCGGTATCGGTATGTCGCTGGCCGGGCTACGCCGCATAAACGGCAAGCCCTTCACCTTCAGCGGCTTCGACTGGGATTATGGCGGCACTATCATCGACTGGCATGGCGGCAAGCTTGCGCCTGCAGGCAACGAAGCAGTGTTCGCGCGGATCCAGTTGCGGATGCCGCAAGGCGACGTGGGCGACAAGGCCTACCCACAGGGCGACTCGCGGTTTTCCTCGGACGATCCGCGCTGGGCGGATCTGGGCATCACCGTCGGCGGCATCAGCGTGAGCTTCCCCGGCGAAGACGATCTCTGATCGCTGGCCGCCGATTGCTTCAGAGCTCGAAGCGGTACGACAGTTTCACCAGCAGCTGTTCGTCGTCGCGCAAATCGAAACTGTCGCCCAACAGCCGGGTCGTGCCTTCCGAGAAGCTTTCCTCGTTGTAGCCGCCACGGCCATAGACGACATACAGGTAGGAGAGTGGCGCCAATTCATAGCGGTAGCGGATCTGGAAGCCGAGGTTGGTCACGTTGAAATCATCGACCTGCACGGAACTGATCACTGAGTTGCCGGCCGAATCGACGATATAGGTCTGGCGCATCTTCGCGTCCACTCCGATCGCCTGCAGCTTCACGCGCAGCTCCTGCTTGTCGTTGATGGCCCAATCGAGTCCGGCATTCAGGTGCACTTCGCGGCCATCGAAGCTGCCGAGCAGGTTCTTCTCGCGATCCCATACCAGCCAGTCCGGGGTATGGTCGGCATAAATGCCGGCAGTAAGACTGAAGGCATCGCTGATGAAGTAGGTGGGCGTGTACTGGAAGCTGTAACCGACCCTGGAATTTCCCGCCAACCCGCCGCTGTACAACTGCGTTTCCACTTCGTGTGCCCAATCGCCCTTGCGCGGACGCTCGTACTCGAACACCGCGTTGAAATTGGCCGGCCGCTTCACCGAGCCATGGCCGCGGGTCAGCAGGTCGTCGACGCCGGCGCTGTTGAGGTTGATCTGCGCGAATTCGTGACTCCCGTTGCGCAGCCGGCCCTCGCGGCTCATGCGGAACTGGTCGTTGAGCTTCTCGCCGTGGTCGTTGGAGTTGCTGCTGGCCCGCCAGCGCCATTCCTTCGACGAATAACGCGACTCCTTCGGCTGGTCGGCGAAGCGCCTGCGCGCTTCCCAGTGCAGGTAATTGGTGCTGTTGCGCGACAGGTAGCCGGCGTCGTTGATCTGCAGGTCGCTGCCGAAATGCATGGCGATCCATTGCTGGCGCCAGCCGTGGTCCATTTCGTAGTCGGCCCATAGCGTGCCGCCGAGGTCGCGCGTGGTTTCGCCCGCATCCTCGATCTGGCTGCCGAACACGCGTGTCTGCACGTTCCAGCGCTGGTTCGGCCGCCAGTTGTGGTCCACGCCCAGCACGGTCGCCTCGCGGTCGAAAAAGGGCCGTTCGACCTGGGTCAGCATCACGCCCAGGTTCTGCTTGTCGAAATCGCGGACCAGGCGCAGCGCATGGAACGAGCGCCCTGCTTCGCCAGCCTCGTCGGCGGCGAACACGCCGTACTTGGTCTGGCCCAGGCTGCCATTGACCTTGATTGCAGCGGTGATGTCGCCGGCGCCATTGCCGTCATCGGCCGGTCCGCCGACGCGGCGGGTATACAGCAGCTGGCTGAAGTCGGAAGGCGTGGTGTACTGGAACAGGCCCTGGTTCTCGGTGAAGAACGGCCGCTTGTCGCTGATGAAAGTCTCGGTGGCGCCGAAGTTGACCACCAGGTCGTCGCTTTCCACCTGGCCGAAATCCGGGTTGATCGTCGCCGTCATCTGGAACTGGCCGTTCGGTTTCCAGAAGATGTCGGCGCCACCATCGAAATCGCTGCCGCCCTGCACGTTGTCGTACAACCCGGAAACATACGGCGTCACGGTCAGCAGCGACTGGCTGTATTGCGCCACTTCCACCGCGGCGAAATCGGACAGGAAGCGCGGACGCTCGAAACTGGCGGCCGGCCAGGCCGAACGCTCGCCGGTGGAACCGATCACGCGGTGCAGGTTGATCCTGATCGTTCGCTTGCCGCCTTGCGCCTTGTGCATGGGCGCGATGTACCAGGGGACCAGGATTTCCGCCGACCAGCCTTCGGCATCCTCGCTGACCGCATGCTTCCAGTTGCCGTCCCAGTCGTTGTTGAAGCTGTTCTCGTTGCTGATCACCGCATCGGCGATGCCATCGGTCGAGGACACGGTGAAGTTGTAGCCGGTGCGGCCGTCGCCATCGAAATCGACATTCAGGTTGACCCGGTCCACTTGCTCGTCGAAGTCGCGCTGCACGCGCTGGCGGGTACGCGGGACGCTGGCCGGCTGGGTGTTGCGGAAACCCACCGCCAATCCCTCGGGCGTGGCCAGGATCCACGCCTCGGTGGGCTGCGATCCCGGCATCCGGGTCAGCGGCTGGGTCATGCGGAAGTCATCGACATGCCGGGCCCCGGCCCACTCCTGCGGGTCGATCCGTCCGTCGATTTCCACGGCCATGGCGGGCATCGCCAACGCCAACAGCCATATTCCGAACAAGTTGCGCATCGATTCCTCCTGTCGATGCGCGCAGAGTAGAGGAGCTCGCAACGGCTCCGCCCCTCCCGTTGGTCATTGCAACCTTTTCGCCACCACGTGCATCCGCAGTGAAGGGATCACGCCGTGGCGTCGTGGGTCACGAAGGCGTTCTCTCCCTTGGGCAATTCCAGCCATTCCGGATGAGCGAGAGCACGGCCGATATCGGCGAGCCCCGACTGCCAGTGCTCGCGCATGGCCACGCGGCCGAACTGGTAATCCTTGAAATGGCCGAAACGCGCACGGTCGCGGTAGATCAGGTGGATCAGGCTGTAGCGCCGGTTGCAGGCCAGTTGCTCGGCGCGCTGGCACCACGGATTGCTCTTGCGCACGCTGTCCGGGATCTCCTCCAGCAGTTCGCGCAGCAAGCGCCGGTAATGCTGGCCGACGCGCTGCATGTCGGTGATGGTGCGGGTGCGGCTGGAATACTGGATCTCCTTCTCGCGTTCGGCCACGTCCAGCAGGTTCTGCGGCAACTCGCCCTGCGCGTTCCACAGGTCCACCTGGAAGACCAGCGAATCCCGCCGCGGTTCGGTATCGAACACCTGCGACAGCGGCGTGTTCGACACCAGCCCGCCGTCCCAGAAATAGCGCCCGTCTATTTCCACCGCCGGAAACGCCGGCGGTAACGCACCCGAGGCGAGGATATGGCGCGCGTCCAGGCGCATGTGCGCATTGTCGAAATATTCCAGATTGCCGCTGGCCACGTCCACCGCGCCGACCGAGACGCGGATGCCGCCGTCGTTGAGGCGATCGAAATCGACCATGCGCTCCAGCGTTTCGATCATCGGTTGCGTGGTGTAGAAACTGGCGCGGGTCGGGCCGGATGCAGTGAACGCATCTTCGCCGAACCAGCTGCGCGGCTGGTAGAAGCCGCGCTGGCCTTCGACCATCGCCCGCCACGCTTCCCAGGCATCGAGCCAGGCGCGCGCGTCCTCGCCGATGCCGGTGAAGCGCGCTTCCTGTCCCAGCGTGGTCGCCGGCAGCAGGTAGGGCTGGGAAATGGTTTCCCAGAATTCGCGCAACGCATCCATTCGTCGCTCCGGTGGGTTGCCGGCGATCAGCGCGGTGTTGAACGCGCCGATGGAAATGCCGGCGATCCAATTCGGCACGATGCCCGCTTCGTGCAGGCCCTGGTAGACACCGACCTGGTAGGCGCCGAGCGCACCGCCGCCCTGCAGGACCAGGGCCACGTTTTCCGGCAGCTTCGACGCCGGCGCGCTTTTCCTGCGCGGCGCGGTGGGCCCGGATCTGGTCTTGCCGGTGTGCTTGGCGGCCATCGGGCGGCTACTGCATGTACCAGCCGTGGCTGACCACCACGCTCTGCCCGGTCAACGCATTGCTGGGGAATTCGCACAGGAACTTCACCGTCTGCGCCACGTCTTCCACCGTGGTGAAGATCCCGTCGACGGTCTGGCCCAGCATCACTTTCTTCACCACTTCTTCTTCGCTGATGCCCAGGTTCTGCGCCTGCTCCGGAATCTGCTTCTCCACGAGGGGCGTACGCACGAAACCGGGACAGACGACATTGGCGCGCACCCCGTGCTTGCCGCCCTCTTTCGCCAGCACGCGGGCCAGCCCCAGCAGTCCGTGCTTGGCGGTGACGTAGGCGGACTTCAGCGGCGAGGCCTCGTGCGAATGCACCGAGCCCATGTAGATCACCACGCCGCCACGGTCATCCTTGTACATGTGCGGCAACACCGCCTTGGTGGTCAGGAAGGCGCCATCCAGGTGGATGGCCAGCATCTTCTTCCAGTCGGAGTAGGCGTAGTCCTCGATCGGATTGATGATCTGGATGCCGGCGTTGGAAACCAGGATGTCCACCGGGCCGAGTTGTTCGACCACCCTGGCGATGCCGGCGTTGACCGCGGATTCGTCGGTGACGTCCATCGCCACGCCGACCGCCTTGCCACCGGCGAGGATGATTTCATCGGCGACCGCCTGCGCACCGGCGAGGTTGAGATCGGCGATGGCGATCTTCGCGCCGGCCCTGGCCAGGTTATGTGCGATTTCCTTGCCTATGCCGCTGGCCGCGCCAGTGACGACGGCGACCTTGCCTTCGATCGGGGAACCCATGGGTGACGACTCCTGGAAAGTGGGGAACCGTCATAGTGTCGCAAACCGCCTGTTACAGCATCGTACTTGTGGCCAATGCGGTTACTTGGCCTTGGTCTTTGGCTGCAGCATGGTCCCGGTGCATTTCTTCGACCCGCACTTGCATTCCCAGACCTTTTTCAGGCGCGCGGTGTGCGGTTCGTCCAGGGTGATGCCGTAGTTGTAGGTGAGTTCCTCACCGGACTTGATGTCGCGGATGGCCTCGATCAGCACCCGGTCCTTCTTGCGGTTCTTGCCATCGTGTTCGTCGATCAGCGCCTCGCAGTTGGGATCGCAGCTGTGGTTGATCCAGCGCGCCTTGTTGCCCTTGTGGTTGGCATCGATGACGTATTCGTCGTTGAGCGTGAACAGGAAGGTGTGGCCGGACTCGACGTCGCCGGTGTCGTCCTGGTCGACTTCCTCGTGGGTGCGGCGCTTGCCCTTGTATTCGACGACGTGCTCGCCTTTCTTGATGTCGGCGATGGCGAAAACGCCGTTGCCATGGATGTCGGACTGGCGGGCTTCGATCTTGCGGGGCATGGACGTATCCGGGATGGGAGACGCTTATTGTGACCCGCATCGCCGCATCGATGCCATCCACGGGGCCGCCGGTCTGTCCTGTCCGCGGACACGGCTGCGTTTTAGCCGGACATCCGACAAGAATGAGCAGAACCATGGCATCGATGAAACCCGCTGGCCTGATCCCCGTACTGGCGCTTTTGGCGGCATGCCAGCCCGCCGCAACACCACAGGCCACCGTACCCGCCCCGGCCGTCGATCTGGTCGCGCGCGGCGAATATCTGGTCAAGACCAGCGGCTGCAACGATTGCCATACCGCCGGCTACGCGGAGCAGCAGGGCAACGTGGACAAGGCGCAATGGCTGACCGGTTCGCCGCTGGGTTACAACGGCCCCTGGGGCACTACCTACGCGGCCAACCTGCGCCTCCGCTTGCAGGACATGGACGAAGCGCAATGGCTGGAATACAGCGCCACCTTGCGTACGCGGCCGATCATGCCGGATTTCAACCTGCGTGCCATGAGCGAAGACGACCGACGGGGGATCTACCAGTTCATCCGTTCGCTGGGACCTGCCGGACAGCCCGCACCAGCTTATTTGCCGCCGGGTCAGACACCTCCGGCACCCTATCTGGCGCTCGTATTGCCCGCCGCCCCAGCCGCGCCCGGCAGTCCCGCGGCGCCGGCCTCACCCGCTACTCCAGTGGCTTCCGGCTCCAACTGAACCAGCCCGGCTTGGCCGGACGGAACACAAAGCGTACAATTTCGGTACGCTTTAAGAATCCGTCCCGCCATGCTCCGTGTCACCAAGCTCACCGATTACGCCACCGTGGTCCTGACAGTGCTCGCCGCCCGGCCGGGCGATGTGCTCAGTGCGGCCGACCTGGCCGAAACCGCCGGCCTGGAAGCGCCCACGGTCAGCAAGCTGCTCAAGCCCCTGGCCCAGGCCGGGCTGGTGACCAGCGTGCGCGGCGCCCACGGCGGCTATCGGCTCAGCCGCGACGCCGCTGAAATCACCCTGATCGAGATCGTCGAGGCCATGGAAGGTCCTTTGGCGATGACCGAATGCAGCCAGCACGACAGCCATTGCGGCATCGCCGAACAATGTGGCGTGCGCGCCAACTGGCGCCTGATCAACGACGTGGTCGGCGACGCCCTGCGCGGCGTGACCCTGGCGCAGATGCTCAAGCCCCCCTCTTCTTCCGATGATGCAAGGCGACGCCCGATCGCCCTGCACGTCGCGACCAGCTAATCAAGTAGGCAGCCCATGGCCACCGAAGCAACAATCCCTACCAAGAACGCCGAGATCGTCGAACAACTCGGCCGTCGTTACGATGCCGGCTTCATCACCGACATCGAGTCCGACAGTTTCGAGCCCGGCCTCAGCGAGGACGTCGTGCGCGCGCTTTCCGCCAAGAAGGAAGAGCCGCAATGGATGACCGAATGGCGGCTGGCGGCCTACCGCCACTGGCTGACCATGCCGGTGCCGCACTGGGCGAAATTGAACATCGCCCCGATCGACCTGCAATCGGTCAGCTACTACTCCGCGCCGAAAGCCAAGTACGCCTCGCTGGATGAAGTGCCACAGGAACTGCTCGACACCTACGACAAGCTGGGCGTGCCGCTGCACGAACGGGCCAAGCTGGCCGGCGTGGCGGTGGATGCGGTATTCGATTCGGTTTCCGTCGGCACCACCTTCCGCAAGGAGCTGGCCGAAAAAGGCGTCATCTTCTGCTCGATGAGCGAAGCGGTGCGCGAGCACCCGGAACTGGTGAAGCAATACCTCGGCAGCGTGGTCCCGACCGGCGACAACTACTTCGCCGCATTGAATGCCGCGGTGTTCTCCGACGGCAGCTTCGTGTTCATTCCCAAAGGCGTGCGCTGCCCGATGGAACTGAGCACCTATTTCCGCATCAATTCCGGCCACACCGGCCAGTTCGAACGCACCCTGATCATCGCCGAGGACAAGTCGTACGTGTCCTACCTGGAAGGTTGCACCGCGCCGATGCGCGACGAGAACCAGCTGCATGCCGCAGTGGTGGAGCTGGTGGCGCTGGAAGATGCGGAGATCAAGTACTCGACCGTGCAGAACTGGTATCCCGGCGACGAAAACGGCGTCGGCGGCATCTACAACTTCGTCACCAAGCGCGCCGAATGCCGCGGCGCGCGCAGCAAGGTCAGCTGGACCCAGGTCGAAACCGGTTCGGCGATCACCTGGAAATACCCGAGCTGCGTGCTGCTGGGCGACGACTCGACCGGCGAATTCTATTCGGTCGCGCTGACCCATCATCGCCAGCAAGCCGACACCGGCACCAAGATGATCCACATCGGCAGGAACACCAAGTCGAAGATCATCAGCAAGGGCATCAGCGCCGGCCGCGGCCAGAACAGCTATCGCGGCCTGGTGAAAGTGGCGAAATCCGCCGCCGGCGCGCGCAACTACACCCAGTGCGACAGCCTGCTGATCGGCAAGCAATGCGGCGCCCACACCTTCCCCTATATCGAAGTGAAGCATCCTGACGCCATCGTCGAGCACGAAGCCACCACCTCCAAGATCTCCGACGACCAGATGTTCTATTGCCGCGCGCGCGGCATCAGCCAGGAAGATGCGGTGAGCCTGATCGTCGATGGTTTCTGCAAGCAGGTGTTCCGCGAGCTGCCGATGGAATTCGCGGTGGAAGCGAAGAAGCTGCTTGAAGTGAGCCTGGAAGGATCAGTCGGCTGACGACCCACCCTTCTCCCGCTGGCGGGAGAAGGTGACCGAAGGCCGGATGAGGGCGCTTTTCGCGAAGCCCCTCACCCCTGCCCCTCTCCCACGTACGGGAGAGGGGTTCAAAAAAACAAACTGGAAACTGAAATGCTGAAGATCGAAAACCTCCACGCCAGCGTCGCCGGCAAGGAAATCCTCAAGGGCCTGTCGCTGGAAGTGAAAGCTGGCGAAGTGCACGCGCTGATGGGCCCCAACGGCGCCGGCAAGTCCACCCTGGGCAACATCCTGTCCGGGCGCGAAGGCTACGAGGTCACAGAGGGCTCGGTGATCTACCAGGGCAACAACCTGCTGGAACTCGCGCCGGAAGAACGCGCCGCCGCCGGCGTGTTCCTGGCCTTCCAGTACCCGGTGGAAATCCCCGGCGTCAACAACACCTACTTCCTGCGCGCCGCGCTCAATGCCCAGCGCAAGGCGCGTGGCGAAATCGAACTGGACTCCATGCAGTTCCTCAAGCTGGTGCGCGAGAAGCTGGCCGTGCTGCACCTTAAGGACGAACTGCTGCATCGCGGCGTCAACGAAGGCTTCAGCGGCGGCGAGAAGAAGCGCAACGAGATCTTCCAACTGGCCGTGCTGGAACCGAAGCTGGCGATCCTGGACGAAACCGACAGCGGACTGGACATCGACGCGCTGAAGAACGTCGCCGATGGCGTCAACGCCCTGCGCTCGCCGGACCGCGCCTTCCTGGTCATCACCCACTACCAGCGCCTGCTCGACTACATCAAGCCGGACGTGGTGCATGTGCTGTCCAACGGCCGCATCGTGGAAAGTGGCGGGCCGGAACTGGCGCTGGAACTCGAAGCCCACGGCTATGCCTGGCTGAAAGACCGGGTCACGCCGGAGAAGGCGGCCTGATGAGCGCCTTGCTCGACTCCCTCGCCACCGCCTTCAACGGCGACGCCGCTCGCCGCAGCGTCCTCGACGACGCCCTGCGCGACGGCCTGCCCGGCGCGCGCAGCGAAGCGTGGAAATACACCTCGTTGCGGGCTTTGGAACGACGCAGCTTTGCCACGGCCGGTTCGGTGCCGGAAATAGGAATCGAAGCCGTCGCGCATATCCCCGCGCCGCGGCTGGTATTCGTCAACGGGCACCATGTTCCCGCGCTTTCCGCTCTGGCCACCCTGCCTGAAGGAGTGAGCCTGCAACTGCTTTCCGAAGCCGTTGCCTCGGGAGGCGAAGCAGCACGCTTCCTCACCCGCCGCTTCGAGCGCAGCGACGAGGTCTTCGCACGCCTCAATGCCGCACTGGCCAGCGAAGGCGTGCTGTTGCGCGCCGAGGCTGGCACCGTGAGCGCGCAACCGCTGCACCTGGTATTCATCGGCGCGGAAGATGGCGCCGACCGCGCCTGGCACCTGCGCAACCTGATCGAACTGCGCGCCGGCGCGAAGCTTGCCATCGTCGAGCATCACTTTGCACTCGGTGCGCACGCCCACTTCAGCAATGCGTTGAGCCACGTGCAGCTGGCGCAAGGTGCGACGCTGTCGCACGCACGCATCCAGGACGACAGCGACCGTGCGACCGCACTGCTGCGTACCGACGCCGTACTGGGACAGGACGCCGAATACCGGCGCGTGGACCTTGAGCTCGGTGCCGCACTTTCGCGCCACGAATTGAATGTGCGCCTGGAAGGCGACAACGCGCGCCTGGTCGCCAACGGCGTGCTGCTGGCCGGCGGCAAGCGCCATGTCGACACGCGCCTGGGTATCGAACATATCGCCCGCGACACTTCGTGCGAACTGACCTGGCGTGGATTGGGCAGCGGACGCGGACGCGCGGTCTTCCACGGTGGCATCCTGATCCGCGAAGGCGCCGATGGCAGCGACGCGATGCTTTCCAACAAGAACCTGCTGCTTTCCGAAGATGCGGAGATCGACACGCAACCGGTGCTGGAAATCCATGCCGATGAAGTGAAGGCGGCGCATGGCGCCACCGTCGGCCGCCTCGATGCGAATGCGCTGTTCTACCTGCGCTCGCGCGGCCTGCCGGAAGACCAGGCCCAGCAATTGCTGACCGCTGCTTTCTGTCGCGAACCGCTGGCGTCCCTGGCCGATCCGGAAACCGCTGCGGCGTTGACCGCGCAGCTGGACAAGGCACTCGCAACCGCGGGAGTGGCCTGAGCCATGAATGCCCCGCACGCCATGCCGACGGCAACGAACGCTCCGGATTGGGACAGGATCCGCACGGATTTCCCGCTGCTGACCCGCGAGGTCCAGGGCAAGCCGCTGATCTACCTGGACAGCGCCAACACCGGACAGAAACCGGCTTCGGTGATCGAAGCGGTGGACGATTTCTATCGCCGCCACAACGCCAATGTCAGCCGCGCCGTGCACACCCTGGGCACCGAGGCTACCGAAGCCTATGAAGGCGCGCGCGGCAAGCTGGCGCGGTTCCTCAATGTGCGCGTCGACGAGCTGGTGCTGTGCAGCGGCACCACTTTCGCCCTCAACCTGGTGGCGTATTCCTGGACGCTGCCGCGGCTGAAGGCCGGCGACACGATCCTGCTCACGCGCATGGAACACCACGCCAACATCGTGCCGTGGCAGCTGGTGGCCGAGCGCACCGGCGCGAAGATCAAGGTCGCCGAGCTGACTCCGGATGGCAGTCTCGACTTGCCCGCACTTCATGCCGCGATGACCAGCGACGTGAAAATGCTGGCCATCGCCCATGTGTCCAATGTGCTGGGCACGGTGAACCCGGCCCGCGAAATATGCCGCGAGGCGCGCAAGCGCGGCATCGTCACCGTGGTCGATGGCTCGCAGGCCGCGCCGCACCGGCCGCTGGATGTCGCCGCCATCGGCTGCGACTTCTACGCCATCACCGGGCACAAGATGTGCGGGCCCACGGGCACCGGCGCGTTATGGGCGCGGCGCGAGCACCTGCAGGCGATGCCGCCTTTCATCGGCGGCGGCGAGATGATCAGGGAAGTCAGTTTCGAAGGCACCGTGTTCAACGACGCCCCGCACAAGTTCGAGGCTGGCACCCCCAACATCGCCGGCTTCATCGGCCTGGGCGCGGCGGTGGATTACCTGCAATCGATCGGCATGGCCCACATCGAGGCGCGGGAAAGCGAGTTGCTGGCCCATGCGACCGAGGAACTGCTGAAGATCGACGGCCTGCGCATCTTCGGTCGCGCACCGGGCAAGGCCGCAGTGATCTCGTTCCTGATCGAAGGCGCCCATGCGCACGACCTGGCTACGTTGCTGGACCTGGAAGGCGTGGCCATCCGTTCGGGCCAGCATTGCGCGCACCCGCTGCTGCAATCCTATGGCGTAGCCGCCACCTGCCGGGCCTCGCTGGCGTTCTACAACACGCATGATGAAATCGAGCGTTTCGTGGTAGCGTTGAGGAAGGCGCGGAGTTTGCTGGCTTGAGGTTTCCCTTCTCCCTTCGGGAGAAGGTGGCGCGAAGCGACGGATGAGGGAAGGAGAGCTCGGGCTCATGGAAAGTGCATCGCACCTGATCGCTCTTTCCCTCATCCGCCCTCCGGGCACCTTCTCCCGGCGGGAAAAGGAACCGCATAAAATCCCATCCATGACCAATCTGACTTTCCGCCCCGCAACCCTCGCCGACATCCCCGCCCTGGTGGCCCTCGTCACCTCTGCCTACCGCGGCGATGTCAGCAAGCAGGGCTGGACCACCGAAGCCGACATGCTGGACGGTCAACGAATCGATCCTGAAGTGCTGCGGCAAGACATCGAACGTCCGCGCAGCCGGGTGATTCTCGCGGAACGCCAGGATGCAGGCGACCCGGTGCTACTCGCCTGCGTGCACGTGGCCGAAGACGGCGCCGCCGGCTACCTGGGCATGTTTTCGGTGCGCCCTGACGGCCAGGGCGGCGGCATCGGCAAGCAGGTGATGCAGGAAGCCGAGCGTTACGCCCGCGAAGATCTGCAACTTCCGGCCATGCGCATGACCGTGATTGACATCCGCGACGAACTGATCGCCTTCTACGAACGCCGCGGCTACCGCCGCACCGGCATCACCAAGCCATTCCCTTATGGCGACGAGCGCTTCGGAATCCCCAAGCGCGACGACCTGCGTTTCGAAGTCCTGGAGAAGATCTTCGACGGGGCCGCCGCATGAGCGAAAACTGGACCTTCGTCTGCGCGATCAGCGAGCTGCTTCCCGGCGAGATGAAAACGACCTGGGATGAAACGACCTCCGTGCCGATCCTGGTGTTTAACCACGACGGCAACTACTACGCGCTCGAGGATCGCTGCAGCCACGAAGACTTCGAGCTCTCCGCTGGCGGCTATGACGCCGAAGCCGCTTCCATCGAATGCGTATTGCACGGCGCCCGCTTCGACATCCGCGATGGCCGGCCCCTGTGCGCACCGGCCTACAGCGGCGTGCCCAAGTTCCCGGTGAAGCTGGAACACGACGCCGTCTGGACCCGCGACGACCGCGATTGAGCTCTCCGCAGCCGGCGGGCTGTTGTTAAGGAGAATCATTATCATTTAAGATGTGCGTCCGCAGCAGGCCGCACCGTCTGGCTGCGCCGCCTTCCCGCAGCCGCCACCTTCGTGTGGACGTGCGGGACCCTGCACGCCTTCCCACCAGCCTGAAGCCAATGGGGGCCGCAAGACTCTTCCAATGGACCCCACATGAGCTACATCAAGTCACGCAAGCACGCTCCCCGCACCCAACGCTCGCAACCGGCGCTGGCCGCCGCCACCTTGATCACCGGTCTGGCCCTTGCCCTGCCCAGCGCGGCGCAGGTCGCCCCGGACGGGGCGTCCGACAAGGATGCGACCACGCTCGACAAGGTCCAGGTGCATGGCCTGCGCAGTTTCATCGTGTCGCCGAAGTTCACCCAGACCTTGCAGGACACGCCGCAGACCATCCAGGTCATCGACAAGGGACTGTTCACCCAGCAGGGCGCCACCACCCTGACCGAGGCGCTGCGCAACAGCGCCGGCGTCGGCACGTTCTATGCGGGCGAAAACGGCAACACCAGCACTGGCGACGCGCTGTACATGCGCGGTTTCGACAGCTCCAGCAGCATCTTCGTCGATGGCGTCCGTGACCTGGGCAGCGTGTCGCGCGATCTGTTCAACATCGAACAGATCGAAGTGGTCAAAGGCCCGGCCAGCACCGATACCGGCCGCACCGCCCCCACCGGCGCGATCAACCTGGCCACCAAACAGGCCAGCTTGCGCGACGCGACCTCCGGCAGCGTCTCCGCCGGAAGTGATGGCCAGCAGCGCGCGACCGCCGACTGGAACCACGCCCTCGGCGAATCCGGCACCGCGCTGCGCCTGAACGCCATGTGGCAGGACAGCGACGTAGCCGGTCGTGACCACGTCAACAACAGCCGCTGGGGCATCGCTCCGTCACTGGGCTTCAATCTCGACGGCGCGACCCGCGTCTATCTGAACCTGCTTTACGTGAAGCAGGACAACGTGCCCGACGGTTTCGTGCCGACCGTCGGCATGCCGGGCTGGACGCCGCAACCGGGGCTTGAGGCGTTGGTCGGCCACCCGGTCGATCCCGAGAACTTCTACGGTACCCGCGCCGACCACGACGACGTCACCGCGCAGATGGCCACGCTGCGCTTCGAGCACGACTTCTCCGACACGTTGAAGCTGACCAATACCCTGCGCTGGGGCAAGACCGAGCAGGACTACCTGCTGACCTCGTTCATGGGTACCGGTCGCAATGCCGGCACGGGTGCGGACGGCAACATCACTTACACCGACGTCAACGACCTTTCCAGCTACGTTCTGAAGCGGAGCAGTCCGACCTTCAAGGACCAGCGCAACGAGATCATCACCGACCAGGTGAACCTGCGCGCCGACTTCGCCACCGGAAGCGTGCAGCACTTCGTCAGCACTGGCGTGGAATTCTCGCGCGAGGAATTCGACTTCTTTGGCCAGGCCGCAACCGGCGGTAGCGCGTGGACTCCCGCCAACCTGTACAACCCCGACTGGAACGCCACCGGCCTGACCTGGGCACACAACGGTGCCGACCGCCATGGCAAGACCACGACCGCCTCTGCTTATGTGTTCGACACGCTGAAATTCGGCGAAAACTTCCTGCTGACCGCGGGACTGCGCGCCGACCGTTACAAGACCGATTTCCAGAGTGCGGCGGTATGCACCACCACCATCACATCGACCACCGCACCCCAATGCGGCGTCAATCCGACCGGCACGGTGCTGCCGTACCTGGACATGGGCGTCGAGAAGACCCTGGTCAGCGGCAAACTCGGCGCGGTGTACAAGTTCGGCAACGTCGTCAGCCTGTACACAAACTGGGCGATCTCGCAGCAGCCGCCGGGCGGCGCCACGATGGAACTCAGCGGCTCGGCCAACAACGCCAACAACCCGGAGTTCGACCCGCAGAAAGCCCGGACGCTCGAGGTCGGCAGCAAGTGGAACCTGGTCCAGGACGCACTGGCGCTGAACCTGGCGGTGTTCGAAACCGAAGTGACCAACGAGATCGCCCCCGACCCGACCCTGCCCGGCACCTACGTGCAGACAGGACGCAAGAAGGTGAAGGGCATCGAGGCATCGGTAGTGGGCAACTTCACCGAGAACTGGTCGGTGTCCGCCGGATTGAGCCACCTGGACACCCAGGTCGAGGCCGGCACGGTGGTGTCGCAGGATGGCAGCAGCAGCCTCACTTACACGCCTGACGACGCCTTCACCGCATGGAGCACGTACCGCCTGCCGTTCGGCCTCAGCATCGGTGGGGGCATGCGCTACACCGGCGGCATGCATCGCGGCACCGACGGCGCGGTCGGCACGCCGGAAACAACGAAGTCCTACACCGTCTGGGATGCGATGTTGTCGTATCCGGTCAACGACAAGCTGAGCCTGCGCCTGAACGGCTACAACCTGTTCGACAAACAGTACGTGGCCGCGATCAACAAGAGCGGCTACCGCTACACGCCGGGCACGCCACGCACGTTCCTGTTGAGCGCGGACTTCCGCTTCTAAGCCCAGGATGATACGAAGGGGAGGTTCGGCTTCCCCTTCGTTGTTCCAAAGGAAAACCCATGCTGCTGCATATTCCCGAAGTCCTGACCCAGGCCGAGTTGACGCAACTGCGGCAGTCGCTGGATGCGGCCGGCTGGACCGACGGCCGCGAAACCGTGGGTGCGCAGGGGGCGCAGGTCAAGCGCAACGAACAACTCCCCGAAGCATCGCCCCTGCGCAGGGAACTGGGGCAAGTGGTGCTGTCCGCGCTGGAAAGGAATCCGCTGTATTTCGCCGCGGCCCTGCCGTTGCGCACCCTGGCTCCGCGCTTCAACCGTTACCAGGCTGGCGGCGAATACGGCTTCCACATCGATGGCTCGGTCATGCTGGCGAACCAGCCCGGCGCGCCCCACAGCCACGTCCGCTCGGACATCTCCTGCACGCTGTTCCTGTGCGAGCCCGGGGAATACGACGGCGGCGAACTCGTGGTCAGCGACACCTATGGCGAGCACGAAGTGAAGCTGCCCGCGGGCGATATGGTGATCTACCCCTCGAGCAGCCTGCACAAGGTGCAGCCTGTCACCCGTGGCGCGCGGCTGGCCTCGTTCTTCTGGGTGCAAAGCATGATCCGCGACGATGCGCAGCGCCGCCTGCTGTTCGACATGGATACCTCGATCGAAAGCCTGCGACAGACCAACGCCGATGCGCAGGCCGTGCTCCAGCTCACCGGCATTTACCACAACCTTCTACGCCGCTGGGCGGAAACCTGATCACGACATGACCACCACTTTCCGCAATGCGATCTTCCAGGTGCACTGGGTGCTGGGCATCACCGCCGGCGTGGTGCTGGCCCTGGTCGGCGCCACCGGCGCGATGCTCAGCTTCGAACACGAGATCCTCAAGGCGCTCAATCCCGGCGTGATCACCGTCGCCGCACGCGGCGAGGCATTGGCACCGGAAGAGCTCGTCGCCCGCATCCGCGCACAACAGCCCGAAGCGAAGCTGCAATCGCTGGCGTTGTCGGCCGATCCGGAAGAGGCGGCGAAGGTCGGCTTCGCAGCCAAGGCCGGTGCACCCAAGGGACCGGGTGGACGCGCGCGCGGCGAGAGCCGCTATGTCGATCCCTACAGCGGTGCGCTGCTGGCCAAGCCGCGCGGCGAAGGCTTCTTCCGGACCACGATGCAGCTGCACCGTTGGCTGGTGATGGACGACATCGGCAAGCAGATCGTCGGTTTTTCCACGGTCACGCTGATCTTCTTCTGCCTGTCCGGCCTCTACATGCGCTGGCCGCGACGTTGGGGCAGCCTGCGCGTGTGGTTGGCGCTGGATTGGCGGCAGAAGGGCCGCAACTTCCTCTGGCACCTGCATTCGATCGTCGGCACCTGGGTGCTGCTGTTGTACCTGGTGATGGCGCTGACCGGCCTGTGGTGGTCTTACGGTTGGTACCGCGACGGTCTCAACCGCTGGGCCGGCATGCCGCAGCAATCGCAGCAGAAGGAAAGCGCCGGCAAGGATGCAGGCAAGCGTGATGGCGACAAGGCCGGACGCGCTAAACGCAAGGACGCCGCAGCGCTGGATGTCGCCGCGGCCTGGGCAGCCTTCGAAAAAGCTGCGCCGGAATGGAGCACTGCGACGCTGCAATGGCCGCGCGATGGCGGCAGCGTACAGTTCCGTTACCTGGACGCCGACCCCGAACACGAACGCGCCAGCAACACCCTCGAGCTCGACCCGGCCACGCTGGCCGTCACCAGGCACGAGCGATACGACGCCAAGCCGACGCGGCAGAAAATCGTCGGCAGCATGTTCGCGCTGCACCGGGGCAGTTTCTTCGGCACCACCGGCGTGGTGTTGTTCATGCTTGCCAGCCTGTTGATGCCGTTGTTCGCGATCACCGGCTGGATGCTGTACCTCGACCGCCGCCGCAAGCAGCGCGCTGCACGGGCCCTGGCCGCTGCCCAAGCGGCTTTGCCGCAGGCCTCGGGCGGCGAGCCAATCCTGCTCGCCTACGCCAGCCAGACCGGCAGCGCCGAGCGCCTGGCCTGGCAGACCGCGGCAGCGCTGCGCGAAAGCGGCTTCGATGTGCGTGTCGAGCGCCTGGGACGCGTGCAGCCCGAGCAGCTCGCGGGCGTGGGACGCGCGCTGTTCGTGGTCAGCACCTTCGGCGAGGGCCAGCCGCCCGACAACGCGCGCGCTTTCGAGCGACGGATGCGCGTGCAGCCGCCTTCGCTTGCATCACTCAAGTACGGCGTGCTCGCACTTGGCGACCACGAATACGACAGTTATTGCGGCTTCGGCCGCGAACTGGACCAGTGGCTGCATCATGCCGGCGCGCAGCCGTTGTTCGACCGCATCGAGGTGGACGCAGGCGATCCCGGCGCGTTGCGTCATTGGCAACACCACATCGGCCAGCTCGCCGGCCGCACCGATCTTCCCGACTGGAGCGTGCCCACTTACGGCGCGTGGCAGCTGGCGACGCGCGAGTGCCTGAACAACGGCAGCCTTGGCGGCCACGCTTACCACCTGGCCCTCAGTCCGAAGCTTCCTGCCGATCTGGCCTGGCAGGCGGGCGACATCGCCGAGATCGGCCCACGTAATGACGAGGGCAGCGTTGCGGCATGGTTGGCGGCGGCCGCACTGGATGGCGGAGCCGAAGTGGCCAGCACCGGCGAACGGCTCGACCTGGCGGTATTACTGGCGCGCTCGCGCTTGCCGGAACCAGCCGCGCTGCGTGGGCAGCCTCCACAGGCCGTGGCCGACCGCCTGGTGCCATTGCCGCATCGCGAATACTCGATCGCCTCTTTGCCGCAGGACGGCAGCCTGCAATTGCTGGTGCGACAGATGCAACATCCGGATGGCCGGCTCGGCAGCGGCAGCGGCTGGTTGACCGAGCATGCACCGCCGGGTGCGAACATCGATCTTCGCATTCGCAGCAACCCGAGCTTCCACCCGACGGAATCCACCCGACCGATGATCCTGATCGGCAACGGCACCGGCATCGCCGGCCTGCGCGCGCATCTGAAGGCACGCGTCGCTGCGAACGCACGACGCAATTGGCTGCTGTTCGGCGAACGCAGCGCGAACCGCGATTTCTTCCATGGCGACGAGATTCTCGACTGGCAGGCACAGGGGTTCCTCGAACGGCTGGACCTGGCGTTCTCGCGCGACCAGGAAGAGCGCGTCTATGTGCAACACAAGTTGCAGGCCGCCGCCGATACGTTGCGTGAGTGGGTCGATGCGGGTGCCGCGGTTTACGTCTGCGGCAGCCTGGCGGGCATGGCGCCGGGCGTGGATGCAGTGTTACACCAGACCCTGGGCGATGCGGAAGTGGAAAACATGCTCGCCGACGGCCGCTACCGCCGCGACGTGTATTGATCCGTTGGAGTGCCCCTCGGGCGCTCCTAAAAACGCGTCAGCTTGATCGCCAACAGCTCGCCGCCGCCTTCCAGTGCATACCGGCGACGCTCACCTCCATCGATCAACAGCGCGGTATCCCCGGCCCACAAGTCAGGCAAGCCCGAGACATGGTCGAATTTCGCCTGCCCCGCCAGCAGGTGGATCGCCCAGCTCGTACCCGGCTCGGTGAAGAACAGCATCGGCCCCACCAGTGGGCGATGCAGCAGTTCGGCGGCGGTCGCGTCGCGCCGCCACATCAGGTTGAAGTCGTGGGTCGGTCCCTCCAGCAATTCCCCACCCACCACGCGTTCCCCGGCGAAGCGGATGCGTTCGTGCGGCGGCTGCAACTCGCGCACTTCACCGTCCTCGAAGCGCAATCGAAGCCCATTGCCACGGATCAGCACCAGTTCCCGGTCGATGCCCGGAAACACCGAAAACGGTCCGTCCTGTTCGATCTCAGCGATCGACAAACGCCAGTCCCAGTCCTCGCGATCGGGCAGGCGCGCGATCTCGCGGGTCCAGCCGGTTCCGTTCTTCCAGCGTACCCGCCGGTATTCGTTGGCCGGGATCACCCTCGATGCATCCGCCATGTTCCTGTTCCCGCGCTTCGATCCGGGAAGAGTTTAACCGCCGCAAAAGACATCGCCCGGCCGCACTTCCTGTGCGAACCGGGCGATGGTTACTTCCCTGTGGGCTTCCTGCCGACGACTGGCGGCTTCCCGCCCCGTTACCCTCCAGGCAGACTCGACGGCTGCCTGGTGATGCAAGTACGTCCCTGTCGGCATCCTTGCCGTAATCCCCCCTGGCTTCCTGCCCCCTGCGCCAGCACGACCGTGTCCCTGTACCGAAGTGCGACGCGGGGATGTTTCGATCAGCGACGGACGACCGGCTTGGCCTTGGTCGCGGTGGCGGCGTTGCCCGCTGCTGGTTTCTGCGCCGGCGCGGTACGGCCCAGCTCGATGCGATCGCGGTTCTTTTCCACGGTCTTCAGGCCTATGCCCTTGACCATGGCCAGCTCCTCGGCGCTCTTGAAGACGCCGTTGGCCTTACGGTAATCGACGATGGCCTGGGCCTTGGCCGGGCCCACGTTGACCAGCACCGCATCGATGGTGGCCGCGTCGGCGGTGTTGATGTTGACCTTGTCGGCAGCGTAGGCACTGGTGGCCAGCAGCAGCGACAGGGCAAGGGATTTGAAGATGATGAAGAACGATTTCATGGCAACTTTCCTTGTGGCGATGGTTGGGGTCCGCCGGGGCCGGAACCTTCCGTCCGCCGGTGTGGAAAGTTTCCACCAGTGCCCCTGGCCAGAATATCGCCGGATCCCGGCAATCCATGCCGGGGTTTGCCGCACTGTGCTGTAGGAAAATTCCTACCCTCCACCCCTGGTCGCAGTATCAGCATCCGGGATGTCGCCATTCGCAGGCATTTCGCGCGAACGTCCGTTTACATCCGCGGGCGTAGAATTGGCCTACATGCAAGCAACCGGAGAACCCATGGATACCGCCAAGATCGACCGCTTCGTCGCCGCCAAATGGGACGACGAAATCGTGCCCCAGCTGGTCGAATACATCCGCATCCCCAACAAGTCGCCGATGTTCGACAAGGACTGGGTGGCGCACGGGTACATGGACGATGCGGTGAAGCTGATGGAAACGTGGGCGCGCAGCCAGGCGATCCCGGGCATGCAACTGGAAGTGGTCCGTCTGGAAGGACGCACGCCGCTGATCTTCATCGAGATCCCGGCCAGCGGCCCCGACACAGGTGCCGACACCGTGCTGCTCTACGGCCATCTGGACAAGCAACCGGAAATGACCGGCTGGGACGAGGGCCTGGGCCCGTGGACCCCGGTGATCAAGGGCGACAAGCTGTTTGGCCGCGGTGGTGCCGATGACGGCTACGCGATCTTCGGTTCGCTGGCCGCGATCCAGGCGCTGCAGGAACAAGGCGTGCCGCATGCGCGCTGCGTGGTGCTGATCGAAGCCTGCGAGGAATCCGGCAGCTACGACCTGCCCGCCTACGTCGACCACCTGGCCGAGCGCATCGGCAAGCCGTCGCTGGTGGTCTGCCTGGACTCGGGCTGCGGCAACTACGACCAGCTCTGGTGCACCACGTCGCTGCGCGGCATGGCTGGCGGCAATTTCTCGGTCAAGGTGCTGTCCGAAGGCGTGCACTCGGGTGATGCCTCGGGCATCGTGCCGTCCAGCTTCCGCATCCTGCGCGATCTGCTCTCACGCCTGGAAGACGAAGTCACCGGCAAGATCAAGGCCGAAGGCCTGTTCGTGGATATTCCACAGGAACGCCTTGAGCAGGCGTCCAAGGTGGCCGAAGTGCTGGGCACCGAGGTCTACGACAAATTTCCCTTCCTGCCCGGCATGCAGCCCATGGCAGACGACCTGACCGAACTGGTCCTCAACCGCACCTGGCGTCCTGCCCTGTCGGTCACCGGCGCCGATGGCTTGCCGCCGCTGGATTCGGCCGGCAACGTGCTGCGTCCTTACACCTCGGTGAAGCTGTCGCTACGCCTGCCGCCCACCTTGGATGGCAAGCGCGGCGGCGAGATCCTGAAGGACCTGCTGTTGCGCGATCCGCCCTATGGCGCTCAGGTGGAGTTGGCACTGGAGAAGGCCTCCAGCGGCTGGAACGCGCCGGCGCTTTCGCCATGGCTTTCCAATGCCATCGAAGCCGCATCACAGGCCGCGTTCGGCAAGCCGGCGATGTACATGGGCGAAGGTGGCACGATTCCGTTCATGGGCATGCTGGGCGAGAAATTCCCCGGCGCGCAATTCATGATCACCGGCGTGCTGGGCCCGCATTCCAACGCGCACGGGCCCAACGAATTCCTGCACATCCCCATGGGCAAGCGGGTCACCGCCTGCGTGGCCAGGGTCATCGCCGACCACCATGGTGCCAGCCTCCGTGGCGAGACCACGGGCGTGGCCGCAGTGGCGGGCGGCGACCAGCATGGCGAGCATGGCTGCTGCTGATTGATCCGTTCGCGACTGTCGGGGACAGGCCGGTCTGGCCTGTCCCCCTGTCTTGCGCTACGCTCCAGCCACCCCACACCACCCGAATCGGAGTCTTTCAGATGGAACAGATCTTTGGCGGCGGCATCCTGTGGACCCTGTTGATCGGCTTCATCGCCGGCCTGCTGGCACGTGCGCTCAAACCCGGCGACGACAAGCTCAATATCATCTGGACCATCGTGCTCGGCGTTGCTGGTGCATTGCTGGCCCGGTTCGTGGGTGGCACGCTGGGCTGGTACGGGCCTGGCGACGCAGCCGGTTTCATCGCCTCGGTCGTCGGCGCGATCATACTGCTCTTCATCTATGGGATGGCGAAGAAGAAAAGAGCCTGATCCTGGAAGTACCGGATAAAGAAGAAGCCCCGTCATGCGGGGCTTTTTCATGTGGCTCCTACCGTGATAGCCCGCATTTCTCGCAAGCATATTGCTCGCCGGTTTACCCTGTGCACCTGCGCAGGCCACCCTGGCCCGGGAAACCCATGACCACGAATCCCCAGCTTCAGGACGACCGCGAATCCTTACGCCTGACCTGGGCGCAACAGGCGTTGAACGACGACAGCGTCCAGTTGCAACGCGCGTCGGTGGACGCAGGCCATCGCAGCTACTGGCGCAGCAGCGGCCGCGGGCCGGACCGGATCGTGATGGATTCACCGCCATTGCTTGAGGATGTACGCCCCTGGCTGCAGATGCGCGACCTGCTGGAAAACGGCGGCGTGCGCGTGCCACAGGTGCTGGCGCGCGACGTCGACGCGGGCTTCCTGTTGCTGGAGGACCTGGGCGGCCCGACCCTCGCCCAGATGCTCGACGATGGCAACGCCGATGCGTATTTCGATGCCGCCCTCACCCAGCTGCTGCGCCTGCAATCGATCGCGCCACCCGCAGGCATGGGCGACTTCGGCGAAGCCCTGCTGCAACGCGACGCAGGATTGTTCGAGGAATGGTTCCTGCGCCGGCACCTGGGCCTGGAGCTGGATTGCGGTGAAGCCGAACGACTGCAACTCGTGCAACGCCGGCTGATGGACAACGCGTTGGCACAAGCCCAGGTGCTGGCCCATCGCGATTTCATGCCGCGCAACCTGATGCCCACGCAGCCGGAGTTGGCGGTACTGGATTTCCAGGACTGCGTGCGCGGCCCGATCGCCTACGACCCGGTCAGCCTGTTCAAGGATGCCTTCCTCAGCTGGCCTTTGGCACGCGTGGACGGCTGGCTGCAGCAATACCACCAGCGTGCACAGGCCGCTGGTTTGCCGGTGCCTGCGTTGCCGCGATTCCTGCGCGATGCGGATTGGCTGGGCGTGCAGCGCCACCTGAAGATCCTGGGCATCTTCTCGCGCCTGCATTACCGCGACGGAAAATCGAAGTACCTGGTCGATGTGCCGCGTTTCATCACTTACCTGGATGAAGTATTGCCGCGTTACCCGGAACTGCAACCGCTCGCCGACTTGCTGGAATCACGAATCAAGCCTGCGCTGCAGTCGAAGGCCAACGCATGAAAGCCTTGATCTTTGCCGCCGGCCTGGGCGAGCGCATGCGCCCGTTGACCGATACGACACCGAAGCCGCTGCTGCAAGTCGGCGGCAAGCCGCTGATCGCCTGGCATCTGGAAAAACTCGCTGCCCTGGGCATACGCGACGTGGTGATCAACACCAGCTGGCTGGCACAGAGGTTTCCCGAATCGCTCGGCGATGGCGCGCACTGGGGATTGCGTCTGCACTATTCCTACGAAGGCGATACTCCGCTGGAAACGGGAGGCGGCATGCAGCATGCGCTGCACCTGCTCGGCGATTCGCCTTTCATTGCGGTGAATGGCGACATCTGGACGGACTTCGATTTCTCCTCCCTCCCGTCCGATCCGCAAGGCGATGCCCATCTGGCCCTGGTCGACAACCCGGCGCACAACCCGCGCGGCGATTTTGTGCTGGATAGCGAGGGTCGGGTTCATTCCGACGGCCCCGGGCGCCTCACCTTCAGCGGCATCGGCGTCTATCGCGCGCGTCTTCTCGAGGATTGGCGAAACACCATCGGCGATGCGGCGGGTGCAAGCGAGGATCCGCCGCGTTTCAAGCTGGCACCGCTGTTGCGGGCCGCCATGTCGCACGGCGCCGTGACCGGTTCGCATCACCACGGCCGCTGGACCGACGTGGGCACTCCGCAACGGCTGGAAGAGCTTGATCGGGAACTGACCCGACAGGTTTGACGATGTTTGCGACGCATGCCGTCGCCCGTCCGTATCCTCTTGCAATGCCTTCCCTCCCCCAAACCAATCCCGAAGAAGCCGCGTTGGTGCGCAAGGCGCGGTGGGGAGACCACGACGCATTCGCTCGTCTCTATCAAGCGCATGCGAAGGCGATCCATGCACTGGCCTACCGCCTGACCGGCAATGCCGCCGCGGCAGAAGACATCACCCAGGACACCTTCCTGAAGATGCTCGGGTTTTTATCGGGATTGCGAGCCGATGCACCGCTGCGACCCTGGCTGAAACGGGTGGCCGCCAATGCCGCGATCGACCGCTTGCGTCGCGAACAACGATTCGTCGCCGAAAGGGACGATGACGCATGGCCCGATGACAGCGCCAGCCCCGCAGAGAACCTCGAGCTGCTGGGCATGTTGCGACGCCTGCCGCCACTGGCACGTACCGTGGTATGGCTGCATGAAATGGAAGGCTGGTCCCACCCCGAACTGGCCGAACGTTTCAGACGCAGTCCAAGCTGGTCGAAATCGATCGTCTCGCGCGCCCTGGCCCGGCTGCGCGACGATCTGGAAACTGGAGTTGGCGATGATTGAATCTTCCATCCTTCCTGTGCGCCAGGAGCTTCACGATCTTCCCGAGATCCCGCTGCCCGATGCGCTGTGGCAGCGCGTGGAGGCCGGGCGCAGGCTGAAAATCCGGCGGCGGAAACTCTTTGCCAGCACCGCCTCGCTGGCGTTGGTCACGGTGATGGCGATGCCGCTACTCGTGCCGCTATTCACCGCTACTGATGTCATCCAGAGCGAGCCGTTGGCCGCGCACCAGCCGATACGCAGCGAGCAGGACGTCCATTCCGAACTGCGCGCCATCGACCGTGCGCTGCAGGCAGCTTACGACCGTGGCGCCAGCGATGCGGAAATCGCGCCGATGTGGGTGGTGCGCAACACGTTGCTTGCGGACAGCCAACCACGCCTGACCAAACCAAGAATCAACCGAAGCTGACCAAGGAGTTCCATGATGCCCTTCCGGACCAATCTCGCCATCGCATTGCTGGCGGCAGCCCCGATCCTCGCATTCTCCGGCCATGCCAATGCGACAGGTGGCAGCATGTCCTGCGGTTATGTAAGCACCGAAACCGGCACCATCCCCCAGAGCAAGGATCTATTCCATGCCATGATCACCCAGATCGACGGACGCCCACCGCGACTCGTGAAGTACGAGTACAAGCTGGATGCGGGCAAACACATACTGGTGATAGGCGAAGACATCAATTCCACGCGGCTGAACTCAGCCCAGTTGACGCAGATCCGAAAAATGAAGAGGACTTCCCGCCCAGGCTACTTCAAGGTGCTGATACTCGATGTGCAACCCGGGACCAGCTATCGCCTCGGCGTCCGCCTGCTCCGGGACAAACTGGATACCCAAAGCATCCGCGACAACGCCTATTGGGAGCCGGTGGTCTGGGAGGAAGTCCCGCAGGCCTGCCCCTGAAACAGTCCCGATGCGGATATCGTCCATGCATCGACAACCGACATCCGGGTTTGCGACCCATCCCGCGAGCAATGCAACCCGACCCAGGAATCACCGCCATGCCATTTCGCACACTCCTCGCCTACGCCTTGCTTGGTGCGAGCCTCGTGCTCTCCCATCAAGCAGGCGCTGCGCAATCCACCGATCTCACCGCGGCCACTGCATTGCAGGCCGGCGCCGCCCCCGGCCAGGCACGCTATGAACTGGGTGCGGTAGTCGATGCGAGGCAAGCCAATGCCAAGGGCGCCGCCCTGCTGGCGATCACCCCCGGCGGCGCGGCGGACCGCATGGGATTGCAGGCAGGCGATCGTTTGCGCGCGATCAACGGCCAGCGCCTCGACGACACACCCATGCCTTCCTCGGCACTGGAACGCGCCCTGCAGGAAGGCAACGGCATGCTGCAGATCGAGGCCCTGCGCAACGGCAAACCGCTGCTGCTGTCGGGGCGCGCCGACCTGGCTGTTGGCGGACGCCAGGGCGACGCAAAGTCCTGCGGTTATGTCACCGACCGCGAAGGCGTGGTCCCCCGCAGCGAGGATATCTTCAATGTCGAAATCACCCAGATCGAGGGGCGCAGCACGCCGCTCATCCCTGCCAACCGCCATCGCGTCGAGTCCGGCAAGCGCGTGCTCGTGGTGCGCGAACTGATCGCTTATACGCACCTGAATTCCGCGCAACTGGCGCAGATCAAGAAGATGAAGAAATTCGCCTTCGCACGCGCCTACAAATCATTCGTGCTCGATGTGAAGCCGAACATGAGCTACCGCATCGGCGCACGGCTGATCAAGGACAAGCTGGACACCCAGAGCATCCGCGACAACGCGTATTGGGAACCGGTGGTCTGGGAAGTGGTCCCGGAAGCCTGCTCCTGATCGGACCTGCTCCTGATCAGATCAAATGACCTGGGGCGAAACCGCGCCGGCATCGCCAATAACCGCCTCAGCCCGGCCCTTCCAGCACCTGGCGTAGGAAAGGCACGGTGATCCTGCGTTGCGCCGCCAGCGATTCGCGGTCGAGGCGATCGAGCAGGGCGACCAGGCTGGCTAGGTTGCGATCGGTGCGGGACAGCATCCAGTCGATGGCAGCCTCTTCCAGCACCAGGCCGCGACGTTGCGCGCGGTCGCGCAGCAGCTCGGCGCGCGAGGCGTCGTCCAGCGGATCCAGCACGAGGCGGGCGTTCTGCGACAGGCGCGAGCGCAAGTCGGGTAGCTCCAGGGCGAGCGTTTCCGGCGCTTCGCGCGCGGTGTAGAGCACGTTCAAGCCGGCGCTGCGCGCGCGGTTGTGGAAATCGAACAAGGCGATTTCGTCGCCGCGATCACCAGCGATGGCTTCCAGCCCATCCAGCGCGACCACGTCGTTGCCTTCCAGCGCATCCAACGCATCACCTAATCGGCCACTCGCGGCCGCCAGCGGCAAGTAGGCGGAACGACGCCCGGCCTGTTCGGCGGCGGCGCACAAGGCGAGTGCCAGATGGGTCTTGCCGGTGCCGGCGGTGCCGGCGAGATAGAGCCAGTCGGCTCCCGCCGCTTCCACCAGCGCGCGCAGTTGCGCGATCGCACCCGGCGGCGCGGCGATGAAACTTTCCAGGCGTTGGTCGGGCGGGTAGCGCAATGCCAACGGCAGTTGCGGGACGCTCACTTCGGGTCGGCGTCCTGCGGCTGCGGATCGGCGAGCGCGCCCTTGTCCAGGTAGGTGTCCAGCACGATAGTCGGGTGTTCGCCGGCGTAGAGATGGCTCTGGGTATAGCGTTCGTGCGCATAGCGCAGCAGCACATTGACCACCGCCGCCATCGGCAAGGCCAGCAGCATGCCGAGGAAGCCGAACAACTGCCCACCGGCGAGTACCGCGAAGATCACCGCCACCGGATGCAGGCCGATGCGGTCGCCGACCAGTTTCGGAGTCAGCCAATAACTTTCGATCAGTTGGCCGATACCGAATACCGCCAGCACCCCGGCCACGTGCTTCCAGTCGCCGTACTGCATCAGTGCAGCCAGCACGCCCAGGACCACGCCGCTGGTCGGTCCCAGGTAGGGGACGAAGGTCAACAGGCCGGCGATGATGCCGATCAGGATGCCCAGGTCCAGGCCCACGGCCCACAGGCCGACGCCGTACATCACCCCCAGGATGACCATGACCAGGAACTGCCCGCGCAGGAACCCGCCCAGCACATCGCTGGATTCGCGCGCCAGCCGGGTCACGGTCTCGATATGGTCGCGCGGTACCATCGACGCTATCCGTCCGACCAGCAAGTCCCAGTCACGCAGGAAGAAGAATGTGATGACCGGGATCAGCACGATGCTGGTCAACATGCCGATCAGGGCGAAACCCGAGCGCGACACATAGCCCAGCACGGTCGTGGCGACGCCACCCGCGCGTTCCCAGTTGCTGCGCATCAGCTCGATAAGATGGCTGAGGTCCAGCCACGCGGCGATCTGCATGCCGGTGCGCGCCTCGATCCACGGAATCGCCACTCCGGTGAACCACAGCCGGTAGCCCGGCAGGGATTCGATCAGGGTCGATATCTGGCCTTCGATCAGCGGCACCAGGATGATCAATACCAGCGCCAGCAACAGCGCCATCAGGGTGAACACCATGATCACCGCGGTATTGCGCGAGCGGCCCGCCAGTTGCAGGCGATCCACCAGCGGATCGCCCAGCCAGCCCAGCAACGCGGCGACCGCGAACGGAGTCAGGATCGGCGACAACAGCCACAGCAACCAGAACGCTCCCACGCCCATTGCAGTCCATTGCAGGCGACGCAGGAAACGCGCGATCTCGAACTCGGGACTTTCGATCATGGGTCTGCTCATTTGATCCCGCTCACTTCATGCGATAGACGGGCGGATCGCCTTCGCCGCCGACGAAGGGACCATCGTCGCCGAGCATGCGCCTGAATCCGGAAAGGCCGCTCAGCAATTCCAGGTCCAGTTCCAGGGTATCGCCGCTGGCGCGGACCGGGGTCACCTTGCGCACCACGCTCATGCCCTGCAGCGCGGCGGACAGGCGCAGGTAGTCGTCGGTGCCGTCGATGCCGGTGAAGATCACCCGATAGGTGCCGGCTGGACCACCGCTACCGCGCTTGCCATAGCGTTTCATCAGCGCCTCGGCGGCGCCATCGGCACCCGCGGCCATGGCGCTGCGCGCATCGGCATTCTTGCTGGTCCACTTCGACAGCACCTTGCCGCTGTCCACGAACACCCAATCCGCCACCCAGCCGCCGGCCTTGGCACGATAGAGCTTGCCCAGCAATTGCATCGGCGGGCTGTACTTGGCCGAAGCACGAGCCACGGCGGCGCTGTCCTGGCGCCAGATCGCGCCCGCCAGCGCCTGCTCGGCGGCGTTGCCGGCCGGCAGGCCGAGCTTGTAGCCGCGTTCGACCGCGCGGTTCAACAGCGGTCGCGCAGCGTTGGCCTGTTGCAGGCCGACCAGGCGCGGGCCGCTGCCATCGTCGATCGCCATCCATACCACCGGCTTGGGCCGCGGCTGCGGCCATACCGGCAAGCCCAGTGCGCCCATCAATGAATCAACCTCGCCCGGAGTGAAGCGCACCACCAGGGTGCTGCGGAAAGTGGGCGCGCCGCCGGGCGAAGTCCCCTGGTCCTGGCGATAGTCGTAGCTGTCCACGTAATCCTTGGCGTTGCGCAACTCCGCGCCTACACCGGGACGGCCGGTCGCGTTGCGATCGCCGCTGAGCTTGCCCAGGACCACGCCGAGCGCCCGTGCGAAAGCGCCAGCGCGCTCGCCCTCGCCCTGGCTGTTGACCGGGACTTCGGCGTCGTAAACGCTCTGCGCGCCAGCGCGATCGCCTTCGGTACGCGGGGCGCTCTGCGCCCAGGCCGTACTGGCGAGTAAAAGGGAAAGACCTGCGACTGCACTTGCGACCAACGCAAAACCCGGAATCCGGCGCATCTGGATGTCATCCTTGTGGCCAGCGATTGCCTGGCGAACGGGGTGAATTGTTGCCCGAATGCGCCTTCCACGCCAACGTTGCCCGTTCAGGACGGACGATCCATGCGCCGATTCCGTTGAAGATTCCATTAAAATCGCCGTTCTCGCTCCGCTTCCGGCCTTTCCGTGACCCAGCCCACTCCCCTGACCTACCGCGACGCCGGCGTCGATATCGACGCGGGCAATGAAGTCGTCGAACGCATCAAGCCGTTGGTCAGGCGCACGATGCGCCCGGAAGTACTGGGCGGCGTCGGCCTGTTCGGCGGCCTGTTCGACCTTTCGAACCGGTATCGGGAGCCGGTGCTGGTTTCCGGTACCGATGGCGTGGGCACCAAGCTGATCCTGGCCAAGCAGCTGAACCGCCACGACAGCATCGGCATCGACCTGGTCGCCATGTGCGTCAACGACGTGCTGGTGCAGGGGGCGGAACCGCTGTTCTTCCTCGATTACTTCGCCACCGGCAAGCTCGACGTCGAGACCACGGTGAACGTGGTCGGCGGCATCGCCAAAGGCTGCGAAATCGCCGGCTGCGCGCTGATCGGCGGCGAAACCGCGGAAATGCCCGACATGTACCCGCCGGGCGAATACGACCTGGCCGGCTTCACCGTTGGTGCAGTGGAGAAGGCGCGCCTGATCGACGGCAGCCGCGTGCGTGAAGGCGATGTGTTGATCGGCATCGCTTCCAGCGGCCCGCATTCCAATGGCTATTCGCTGGTTCGCAAGATCCTCGCCCGCGCCGGGGCCACACCCGACAACGGGGGGCTGGACCTCGAGGTCGGCGGGGTGAAGCTCGCCGATGCCTTGATGGAACCCACCCGCATCTACGTCAGGCCGGTGCTGGAACTGCTGGCGAAGCACGATATCCACGCCATGGCTCATGTCACCGGCGGTGCGCTGGTGGAGAAGATCATCCGCGTGGTGCCGAAGGAGTTCGGACTTGAAATCGATACCTCCGCGTGGCCCCTGCCGCCGGTGTTCGACTGGCTGCAGCGTGAGGGCGCAGTGGAAAACAGCGAAATGTGGCGCACCTTCAACTGCGGCATCGGTTTCGTGCTGATGGTCGCGCCTGGCGACGCAGTGACCATCAGCGCCGACCTGGATCGCCTGGGCCTCGCGCATTGGCAGATCGGCAAGGTGGTGAAGGCCGGCGATGCGGAACGCTTGAAGATCGGCTGAGGCGAACCCGTGCAACCCGGCAAGAAGATCGCCCTGGCGCTGACGCTCGTCGTATTCGCCGCAAGCTGGATAGCGCCACCCTGGCCGGTCGAACAGGCGCTGCACGGCAGCCTGACCGTGGTCGGCCTGGTCTGGTTGTGGTGGCACGATCGCCGCTGGCCGATGCCCACCCGGCAATTCGCGGCGATCTGCGTGTTCATCGGCGTGCACTGCATCGCCGCGCGCTGGCTGTATTCCAACGTGCCCTACGACCGGTGGATGCAGGCATTGACCGGATGGTCGCCGCAGCAGGCATTCGGCTGGCAACGCAACAACTTCGACCGGCTGATCCATCTCCTCTATGGCGTCTGCTTCACCCCGGCGCTGCTGCACTACCTGCGCCAGCGCTGGCCGCTGCGACCGGGACAGGCATTCGTCCTGGCGGTGATGGCGATCATGTGCAGTAGCCTGGTCTACGAATGGCTGGAATGGGCCATCGCCCTGACCCTGTCGCCGGAAGCCGCCGAGTCCTACAACGGCCAGCAAGGCGACATCTGGGATGCGCACGCGGACATGTTGCTGGCGACATTGGGTGCATTGGTCGCATGGCCACGTCGCAAGATGGGTATCAAACCGACCAGGGAAGTCGCAACCCCGTGACCCTCCGCATCGCCGTGCTGGTTTCCGGTCGCGGCAGCAACCTGCAGGCGTTGCTGGATGCGATTGCCGATACCACCCTGGATGCACGGATCGCCGGCGTGTTCTCGGATCGGCCGGATGCCGTCGCCCTGCAACGCGTGGCGCCCCCGTTGCGCTGGAGCGAAGCGGCGAAATCCTTTCCCGACCGCCCTTCATTCGACCGCGTGCTCGCCGACGCCGTGAACGCCTGTCGCCCCGACTGGGTGGTCTGCGCCGGCTACATGCGCATCCTGGGCGACGCGTTCACCACCCGCTTCCGCGGACGCCTGCTCAACATCCACCCGTCGCTGCTGCCGAAATACCGCGGCCTGCGCACCCATGCACGCGCGCTGGAAGCAGGCGACACCGAGCATGGCACCAGCGTGCACTTCGTCGTACCTGAACTGGACGCCGGGGCGGTGATCGCACAGGCAGGCATGCCCGTGCTGCCTGGCGACGACCCGCAAACGCTGGCGCAGCGCCTGTTGCCACTGGAACACCGGCTGCTGGTGGCGGTATTGCGACTGGCCGCAGCCGACCGCCTTGCTGAACGTGATGGCATGGCGTACTGCGATGGTCAGCCCTTATTTACACCCTTGCGTCTAGATTCTGCCGTCAACCTGACGCTTCCGAACTCCACATCCTCCCCATGATTGCCTTTTCCTCCCGCATGTTGATATTGGGCGCCCTGGCCCTGACCAGCCTGCCGGCACTGGCGCTGGAACCCTTCGTGGCCACTTACCAGGCTTACAGCGAAGGCAAGCTGGCCGGTGCCGCCAAGTTGCAGGTGGTGCAGACAGAGGGCGCGCACTGGCGGGTCGACCTGGGTATCCGCGGGACCCGTGGCTTCGCGTGGCTGGCCGGGTTGAACATCGAGCAGAGCACCGTGTTCGATGCCAAAGACGAACAGTACCGTCCGCTCAGCCAGGCCACGGTCAAACACGCCGTCTTCACTGGTAAGAAGATCTCCGGCGTGTACGACTGGCAGGCGCGCAGCGCGCGCTGGCAGGGCGACGTCAAGAAGACCCGCACCGCCGCCATTCCGCTGCACGACGGCGACATGAGCACCCTGCTGGTGAACCTGGCCGTGATCCGCGATGCGCAGCCGGGCAAGGCCCTTAGCTATCGCGTGGTCGACAACGGCCGCGCCCGCGACTACCAGTACGCGGTCGCCGCACAGACTGAAATCGTCAACGTCGACGACCTCAGCTACGATGCCATGCGCGTGGCCCGCAGCAACGGCGGCAACGACGAAACCATCTTCTGGGTCGCCAATGGCGTACCTACCCCGGTGCGCATCCTGCAGCGCGAAAACGGCCAGGACACCCTCGACCTGCGCCTGGTCGAATACCAAGGAGTGCAATAAGCATGAACATTCCCATCGCCATCGGCCGCGCTGTCATCAGCGTGGCCGCGGCCAGCCTGCTGGCCGCGGCCAGCTCCCCTGCCGCCGCCGTGCAGGCCTTCAGCGCCGACTACGAAGCCAATGCCATGGGCATGCAGGGCAATGGCCACATGTCCATCACCGCGCAAGGCAACGACCGCTGGCAGTACGCCCTGACGATCAGGAATTCGCTGGTGGACCTGAGCCAGTCGACCGTGTTCGACGAACAGGAAGGTTGGTTGCGCCCTCTTTCCAGCACCGACCTTTCGCGGCTGCTGGTGAAGAAGAAGGCGGTCAACACCAGTTTCGACTGGAGCAGGAACCAGGCGACCTGGAGCGGCGACGTGAAACCCGGACGCGCCGGTCCTGTCGCGCTACAGACCGGCGACATGGATGCGCTGCTGGTGAACCTGGCCATCGTCCGCGACGTGGCGGCCGGCAAGCCGCTCAATTACCGCATGGTAGAGAACGGCAGCGCCAAACCGATGAATTACCGGGTCGTCGGCAAGGAAAAAATCACCATCGGCGGAAAATCGCGCGATGCGACCAAGGTGTCCCGGACCTCGGGCAGCAAGGAGCTCATCGTCTGGGTCGTACCCGGCATGCCGGTACCGGCCCGCATCCTGCAGCGCGAGGACGGGCAGGATTCGATCGATCTGAAGGTCAAGTCCTGGCACTGATGCGATCGCAGCCTGCTGCGCTGGTACGCTCGATCAGGAAGCCCGGTGAAACCGGGCTTCAACATTCCCGTCGTCACCGGAAACATACGCGCCTGCCATGAAAAAGAACTTCCAGTTCAACGTACTCCTGTTGGCGGTATTGGCTTCGGCCAGCTTCCCGGCAATGGCCCTGCAGCCCTTCAGCGCCCAATACGAGGCCTCCTACAAGGGCGTATCGGCTGGCGGTGCCATGTCGCTGAGCCAGCAGGGCGTGCGCTGGACCTACAGCATGAGCATCAGCAACGCCGCCGCGACGATGAGCCAGGCGACGGTGTTCGTCGAAACCAACGGAGTGTTCCGTCCCTTGGGCGGTAGCGATCGTTCCCAATACCTGATGCAACGCAAGTCGGTGGTGACCCGCTACGACTGGAAAAACATGCAGACGCGCTGGACCGGCGACGTCAAACCAACCCGCGCGGGGCCGATAAAGATGCAATCCGGCGACATGGATGCGCTGCTGGTCAACCTGGCCCTTGCCCGCGATGCGGTGGCAGGAAAGCCGATGAACTACCGGCTAGTGGAAAACGGCAAGGTCAAGCCGGTGAACTACCGGATCGCCGGCAAGGAGACCTTGTCCATCGCGGGGAAATCCATCACCACCACCAGAGTCGTGCAAAGCACGGGCGGCAAGCAGACCACGGCCTGGATCGCACCGGGCATCCCGGTTCCGGTGCGCATCGTGCAACGCGAGGGCGGTAGCGAAATTTTCAGTCTGCGGATCAAGTCCTGGCGTTGATCACTTGCGTTAAATCGCCCGTGTTAAGCCGACCCCAGAGCCGGGGAGCCGGGCTTTTCCGTTACTTCGAATCGGACGGCGCCATCACCGTCCTGCACTCCACCCGGATCGAACTCTGGTCTTTGCGCCAGTAATAGGAACTGCATTCGCGCTGGCCTTCGCTGGTCTTCTTCACCGCCACCGCATAGAACGACTCGAATATTTCCTGCTGGCTGACCGTGCCATCGGCGTTCCAGTCCATGTCCCTGGTGTGGATGCCGCTGATGCCGGCCGCGCCGATGTATTGCAGCCAGCCGACCACGACCAGGGCGATGACCACCAGTCCGAGCAGGGCCTTGCGCCGGGTCGAGAACAATCTGCGCGCTTGCGCTGGTTTCGTGTTCATGCCGGGACTCAGGAAATACGACGGATCTTGGCGCCCAGCGCACCGAGTTTTTCCTCGATGTTCTCGTAGCCACGGTCGAGATGGTAGATGCGGTCGATGACGGTGTCGCCCTCGGCCACCAGGCCCGCCAGGATCAGCGAAGCCGAGGCGCGCAGGTCGGTCGCCATCACCGGCGCACCGCTGAGCTTGTCGACGCCGCGGACGATGGCGGTGTGGCCGTCGACCTGGATGTCGGCGCCCAGGCGCAACAGTTCATTGACGTGCATGAAGCGGTTTTCGAAGATCGTCTCGCTGATCACGCCCACGCCCTCGGCGATGCAGTTCATGGCCATGAACTGGGCCTGCATGTCGGTGGGGAATGCCGGATACGGTGCGGTAGTCAGGCTGACCGCGCGCGGTCGCTTGCCGTGCATGTCCAGGGTGATGCTGTCGGCGTCGGTCTCGATGGAGGCACCGGCCTCGGTCAACTTGTCCAGCACCGCCTCAAGGGTGTCGCCACGCGCGCGGCGGGCGATGATCCTGCCGCCGGTCATGGCCGCGGCCACCAGGAAGGTGCCGGTCTCGATCCGGTCCGGCAGCACTGCATGGCGGCCGCCCGACAGGCGCTCGACGCCATGCACGATGATGCGCGAGGTGCCTGCACCCTCGATCTTCGCGCCGAGCGCGATCAGGCAATCGGCCAGGTCGGTGACTTCCGGTTCCATGGCCGCGTTCTCGAGCACGGTGGTGCCCTCGGCCAGGGTCGCGGCCATCAGCAGGTTCTCGGTCCCGGTGACGCTGACCATGTCGAACACGTAGCGCGCGCCTTTCAAGCGCTTGGCGGTGGCCTTGATGAAGCCGTTCTCGACCGATATTTCCGCACCCAGCGCCTGCAGGCCCTTGATGTGCTGGTCGACCGGACGCGAACCGATCGCGCAGCCGCCCGGCAGTGAGACTTCCGCCGCTCCGTACTTGGCCAGCAGCGGGCCCAGCACCAGGATCGAGGCGCGCATGGTCTTGACCAGCTCGTACGGCGCGACATGCTGGTTGACCGTGCGCGGATCGACCGTAATCGCACTGCCCTTGGACAGCGTGCCTTCGTCGATGCTGATGCCCGCGCCCAGTTCACCCAGCAGCTTCACCGTGGTGACCACGTCGTGCAAATGCGGCACGTTGGTGATTTCCACCGGCGCATCGGCCAGCAGGGTGGCGCACAGGATCGGCAGCACCGCGTTCTTGGCGCCGGAGATGGTGACTTCGCCGTGGAGGGGATTGCCGCCGGTGACTACGATTTTCTGCATGGGTCGTATTGGCTCTGGAAAGTTATGTTGGAAGGTATCGACTATCCGCCAGGATCAGCCTGCTTGCCCGGCTTCGTCGGGGGTTACGGTCTTCAGGGCAAGCGCATGGATCGCGCCGCCCATCAAATCGCCCAGGGTGGCGTAGACCAGCCGGTGACGGGCCAGGGGCAACTTGCCCTGGAACGCCGCGGAGACCACGGTTGCCTCGAAATGCACGCCATCGTCGCCGAATACCCGCACTTCGGCCCCTGGCAGGCCGGTTTCTATCAGTTTACGGATGGTTTCGGTGTCCAACGTGCTTTTCCTAATAAAATGAACGGTCATTCTAACCCCGTGCCCGGCAACCCCCATGCCCGAACTGCTGCCCCCGCAAGAGAACGCGACCGATGCCGGCCTGGCCGCCAGCGGACGCCGGGTCGTGGAAATCGAGGCGCGTGCGCTGGATGCAGTGGCCCTGCGCATCGACGGCGCGTTTTCAAGCGCCTGCCGGTTGATCCTGGCCTCGAAGGGTCGCGTGGTCGCCACCGGCATGGGCAAGTCCGGGCATATCGCGCGCAAGATCGCCGCGACCCTGGCCTCGACCGGTACCCCTGCGTTCTATGTCCATCCGGGTGAAGCCGGGCATGGCGACCTGGGCATGATCACCGACGCTGACGTGGTTCTGGCTCTGTCCTATTCGGGCGAATCGGACGAAGTCCTCACCCTGTTGCCGGTGCTGAAGCGCCAGGGCAATGCGGTGATCGCCATGACCGGCCGGCCGCAGTCGACCCTGGCGCGCGAGTCCGACGTGCACCTGGACGTCAGCGTGCCCGCCGAAGCCTGCCCGCTGGACCTCGCACCAACTTCGAGCACCACCGCCACGCTGGCGATGGGTGATGCGCTGGCCGTGGCCCTGCTGGAAGCGCGTGGCTTCACCGCCGACGACTTCGCCCGCTCGCACCCCGCCGGCAGCCTGGGTCGGCGATTGCTGCTGCATATCACCGACGTGATGCACGCCGGCGACGAGGTGCCACGCGTGCGCGAGGACGCGACGCTCAGCGAAGCTTTGATGGAAATGAGCCGCAAGCGCCTGGGCATGACCGCCGTGGTCGATGCCGACGGCAAGCTGATCGGCTTGTTCACCGATGGCGACCTGCGCCGTACGCTCGACGATGCCGCGCTCGACGTGCGTACCGCGATGATCGCCCAGGTGATGACCCGCCAGCCCAAGACCATCGCTGCCGACCAGTTGGCGGTGGAAGCAGCACGACTGATGGAAACCCACAAGATCAGCGGCCTGGTCGTGGTGGACGAAGCGGGCCGCGCCGTTGGCGCGCTCAACATTCACGACCTGTTGCGCGCACGCGTGGTCTAAGAAAAGCATGCCTTCCCTGCCCCGCACCGAGATCACCACCGACATCCGCCAGCGCGCCAGCCGCATCAAGCTGGTGTGCTTCGACGTGGACGGCACGCTGACCGATGGCCGCCTGCACTACGACAGCGACGGCCGCGAATCCAAGGATTTCCATGTCCTCGACGGCCAGGGCATGGTGCTGCTGCGCCGCTTCGGTATCGCTGTGGCGTTCATCACTGCGCGCAACAGCCAGTCGGCCGCGCATCGTGCCGCCGACCTGGGCGTGCAGGCCTTCATAGGCGCCAGGGACAAACTGGCGCAGGTACGCGCCCTGTGCGAAGCGCAAGGCATCGGCCTGGATGAAGTCGCCTTCATGGGCGATGACCTGCCCGACCTGGAAGCGATGCTCGCGGTGGGCCTGGGCGTGGCGCCAGCCAATGCGCACCACTGGATCGCCGAACGTGCGCGCTGGATCACCACATCGAAGGGCGGCAAGGGAGCCGCGCGCGAATTGTGCGACCTGTTGCTGGACGCGCAGGGACACACCGCGTCATTGCTCGCGGAGAAGCCGCGATGAGCTGGCGGCTGGTTCTGGGCATGGTGCTGCTGGTCGCTGCCGCGCTGAGCGGCTGGTCGGCATGGCAGCAACGCGACGTGCCCGAAGCCGATGCGCCTTCCACCGAGCGATCGGACTACCTGATGCGCGATTTCGAGATGATCAGCCTCGATGACCAGGGCCAGGAATCGATGACCCTGCGCGCGCCGGAAATGCAGCGCAACCCGAAAGACGAGACCTTCCAGATCACCACCCCGCTGTTCCTGCTACCCGACACCGACGGCAAGCACTGGGAAATGCGTTCGAAGACGGCGTGGGTGAGCGCCAAGGGCGATGAGGTCCGGCTTTCGGGCCAGGTGAGTGGCCGCAGTCCGCAGGACGCAGTCACGCCCACCACTTTCGCCACCGAGCGACTGAACGTATTCCCCCGCAAGAACCTCGCCAGCACCGACGATGCGGTCACCATCACCCGCCCCGGTTCTATACTCTCCGGTGTTGGTTTCGAGACCAACACCAAGACCAAGCAATACACCTTCAAGTCCCAGGTCAAGTCCCGATATGAACCCAAGTCTGCGCGTTAGCCTAATTGCCATCCTTGCCGCTTCGTTGCCGGCATTGGCGTGGGCAAAATCATCCGACCGCAACCAGGCGATGAATATCGAATCTGGTGGCCAGACCGGCACCATCGAAGGGTCCGGAACCACGATCCTGTCGGGTGGAGTAAGCGTGCAGCAGGGCACGCTGGATGTACGTTCCGACCGCGGCGAGATCACCATGCGCGACAACGACATAGCCCGTGTTGTGTTCACCGGATCCCCGGCGACCTTGAAGCAGCAGATGGAAGACGGCAGTCCGATGACCGCCACGGCCAACCGCATCGATTACGACACCATCAACGAAGTGGTGACCTTCACCGGCAACTACACAATCAAGTCGCCGAAGGGTTCCAACAGCGGCCAGAAGATGGTCTACAACCTCAAGACCGGCAACATGCAGAGCGGCGGCGACGGCACCCGGGTCAAGACCGTGATCCAGCCCAAGTCAGCGGCCGCCGCCAAGCCCAAGGACAGCAAGTAATGCTCGTCGCCCAGGGCCTGCGCAAACGCTACAAACAGCGTGAAGTGGTCGCCGATTTCGGCCTGACCCTCAATGCGGGCGAAGTGGTCGGCCTGCTCGGCCCCAACGGCGCCGGCAAGACCACCTGCTTCTACATGATCGTCGGCCTGGTCGCCGCCGATGCCGGCAAGATCGAGCTGGATGGTCGCGACATCACCGCCGAGCCCATGTACAAGCGGGCCAAGCTGGGCGTGGGCTACCTGCCGCAGGAACCCTCGGTGTTCCGCAAGCTCACGGTTTCGGACAACCTGCGCCTGGTCCTGGAACTGCGCGAGGACCTGGATTCGGCCGGCGTGGACAGGGAACTGGCCTCGCTGCTGGACGAACTGCAGATCGCCCACGTGGCCGAGCAACTCGGCGCCAGCCTCTCCGGCGGCGAGCGCCGGCGTTGCGAAATCGCTCGCGCCCTGGCCGCCAAACCGCGGCTGATGCTGCTGGACGAGCCCTTCGCAGGCGTCGACCCGATCTCGGTCGGGGAGATCCAGCGCATCGTCAAGCACCTCAAGAACCGCGGCATCGGCGTGCTGATCACCGACCACAACGTGCGCGAGACCTTGGGAATCTGCGACCGGGCGTATATCCTCAACGAGGGCAGCGTGCTGGCGCAGGGGGCACCGGACGCGCTGCTGGCCAATCCGGACGTGCGTCGCGTGTACCTTGGGGAAACTTTCCGCCTCTGATGTGCGCGTCGCGCGGCCCGGCCGTGCCACAACGCGTTTTCGGATTGCGGAATGAAGCCACGCCTCCAGACATCGCTGGGTCAGCAACTGGTCATGACGCCGCAACTGCGTCAGGCGATCCGCCTGTTGCAGATGTCCACGGCCGAACTCGAGATCGAGATCACCGAAGCGGTGGAGACCAACCCCCTGCTGGACTGGGACGACAGCACGCCCAGCGGCGATGACATCGCCCCTGCGGACACCCCGCCGGAGGATCCGCGCGAAACCAACCAGGGCGACGAGCCCGACGACTGGTCGCCCGACGAAGGCCCCTGGTCTATGGAAGGCGGCGGCCACGGCAGCGGCGGCTCCTTCGACGACGACGACCAGGGCAGCGCCGCCGAACGCGTGGCCGAGGTCGATACGCTGCAGGACCACCTGCTCTGGCAACTGCACCTGTCGCACCTGTCGCCGCGCGACCGAAGGATCGGCGCGGCGCTGATCGATGCACTGGAGGACGACGGCTACCTGCGCGAACCGCTGTCGGGCATCGCCGAAACCCTGCTTCCCGAAGTGACTGCCGGGGAAGACGAAATCCTGACCGTGCTGCACCAGTTGCAGCGCTTCGACCCGGTCGGCGTGGGCGCGCGCACGCTGGGTGAATGCCTGCACCTGCAGCTGGCGGTGTTGAGCGACGATACCCCCGGCAAGGCGCTGGCGTTGCGCATCGTCGATGGCGATGCGCTGGAACGCCTGCCGAAAAGCGGCATCGCCGGCCTGGCCGCTGAACTCAAGCAGCCGGTCGACGAAGTCGAGGAAGTGGTGCAGCTGTTGCGTTCGCTCGACCCCAAGCCGGGCGCGCAGATCGGCGAACTCAGCCACGACACCTATGTGGTCCCCGATTGCGTGGTCTGGCGCCAGCGCGGGGTCTGGCGCGCGGCGCTGGCCGGCAACAACCTGCCCCGGATCACCATCCACAGCGGCTACGAGCAGATGATCCGGAAATGCGGCGAAAACGACGCCGGCTACCTGCGCGGGCACCTGCAGGAAGCGCGCTGGCTGCTGAAAAGCCTGGAAGCGCGCGGCGACACCCTGCTCAAGGTCACCCGCTGCCTGCTGCGCCAGCAGGCCGGGTTCCTGGAGTTCGGCGAACAGGCGCTGCGCCCGCTGACCCTGCGCGAGGTCGCCACCGAGGTCGGCCTGCATGAATCGACGGTTTCACGCGCCATCGCCCGCAAGTACGTACGCACCCCGCGCGGAACCTTGCCCCTGCGCGCGTTTTTCGCCTCGGGGGTCAGCACCGAAGGCGGCGGCGAGGCCTCCAGCATCGCGATCCAATCGATGATCCGGCGCCTGATCGAAGCCGAAAACCCGCGCAAGCCGCTGTCGGACGCCAAGCTGGCCGACCTGCTCAAGACTTCGGGCATACCGGTGGCGCGCCGCACCGTGGCCAAGTATCGTGAAGCCATGGAGATACTTTCGTCGCATGAACGCGTGCGCATCGGCTGATCTAACGTTCCCGTAAGGAACGGAAGTCCATGATGGACCCCAGGCAGGCAGCGGCTCCTCATCCAGTGGACAAGGAGGTAGAACTTCACCCACACCAGCGAGGTCACAAGCAGCGAAGCGTCACCCGCGGATTCCGCGGCCCATCGAACCTTAAGGAGGCAAGCGATGCGTATCGAGACCCATGGCCATGAGATCGAAGTCACTCCCGCGCTGCGGGAGTACGTTGAAACCAAGTTCAAGCGACTTGAACGCCATTTCGAACAGCCACTGGAAGTCCGGACCCAACTGGGAATACGCAAGCCCGACTACATCGCCGAGGCCACCCTCAACCTCGCCGGCCGCACCCTGCATGCCGACGCCGGCGCCCAGACCATGTACGCGGCGATCGACGTCCTGGCTGACAAGCTGGACCGGCTGCTGCTCAAGCACAAACAGAAGAAAATCGACGCGCAACGCGTACCGCGCGGCGAGAACGCCGATTGACAGCATGCTGATTGACTACGCGAGGACCAGCCGCATGCGGATCGACCGCATGCCGGCTGCGGCCCCGGCCGCGCCCTCCCGGCAACCGATTTCCTGACATGTCCCTCGCCGATCAATTGGCGGACGTGCAGGCGTCCGTATTGAATGCCATGGATCGCGAAGCGGTGCTGGAAGCGGCAGCCGGGATGCTGGCCTGCCGCCAGGCTGGTGCGGACGACTTGCGCAGCAGCCTGCAGGCGCGCGAACGCCTCGGCAGCACCGCCATCGGCCACGGCATCGCCATCCCGCATGGCCGTTCGCCTACGCTGCAAGCTCCACGCGGCGCATTGCTGCGGTTGCAACCGGCGGTCGATTTCAATGCTTCCGACGGCCAGGACGTCGATCTGGTATTCGCGATGGCCGTGCCCGATCATTACACCCACCAGCACCTGATGCTGCTGTCGGAACTGGCCGAGCGCTTTTCCGACGAACGTTTCCGCGCCGCCTTGCGCAACGCACCCGATGCACGGGCGATGCG
>JBOHXX010000001.1:0-47610 GCA_050737675.1 Pseudoxanthomonas sp. | reverse complement strand
GGCCATCGCCACGATCACCGGGATCGACGTGGTCTGGAGCATCTGGATCATGGGTAGCTTCACCATCCTCTACACCGCGCTGGGCGGGATGAAGGCGGTGATCTGGACTGATTTCGTGCAGGTCTTCGTGATGATGGGTGGCGCGATTTTCGCCATCATCTTCATCATCCATCACCTCAACGGCGGCTTCCCCGAGTTCGTCGCCACGGCCATGGCCGAGGACAAGACCCATCTGCTGGATTTCAGCTTCGACCTGACCAAGGCCACGGTATGGGGCTTCCTGTTCCTGGTGCTGTTCGACGTGGTGCTGACCTTCCCCAAGGACCAGGTGCTGATGCAGCGCACGTTGTCGACCAAGTCCGACAAGGAAGCGGGCCGCTCGATCTGGGCGTTCGCCGCGATCATGATCCCGGGCGGCTTCGTGTTCTACACCATCGGCACGGCCCTGTTCGTCTATTACAAGGACAACCCGGAGCGGATGAATCCGCTACTGCCGATCGACGCGACCTTCCCGTTGTTCATCGCCGCCGAGCTGCCGATGGGCGTCACCGGCCTGATCATCGCGGGCATCTTCGCCGCCGCCATGTCCACGCTATCGAGCATCATCAACAGCGTGGCGACGCTGGCGTCGGTGGATTTCTACGAAAAACTGGCGAAGAACCCCACACCGAAGAAGAGCGTGCTGTTCGCCGAACTGATGACGGTGGCGGTCGGCATGGTGGGCATAGGCGTGGCCTTGCTGCTGTCGCGTTACGACATCCATTCGCTGTTCGATGTTTCCATCGAGCTGGCCGGCCTGCTTGGCGGCGGCTTCGCCGGTGCCTACACCCTGGGCATGTTCACCCGCCGGGCCAATTCCGCCGGCGTGGCCATCGGCGTAGCCTCGAGCATCGCATTGACCCTGGTGGCGTGGTCGATGGACCTGGTGCATCCGTATTTCTACCTGGCCATCTCGATCATGCTGTGCATCGTGATCGGCTACCTCGCCAGCCTGTTGTTCCCCGCGCCCACGCGCGACCTGGATGGCCTGACCATCTACACCAAGTCCGACAGCAACTACGTCAAGCCGGTCGCCGCGGTGGAGTGATCCAGGTCAGTCTTCGTCCGCTGGCTCTATCGTGGTTCGCTCCAGCGGCCTGCTTTCAGGAACCACGCGCGTGCCGGTCTTCTGGTTGACCTTGACCCGCCACGGGTAATGATCGCCTTCGCCACCGGCACCTGTCGCCTGCAGGTGGTTGGTGACTGCCTTGCGCCAGGCAGTGCCGGTGTTGGCGGTACTCATGTGCGGGGTCTTCGAATGGTGGAAGGCCACGTCGCCGCGCCGCATCGGACAGGCGACCGTGCGCGCTTCATCGACCTCGCAGATCAGCAGGTCGCTTTGCATGCCTTCGACCAGGCGATGCGGCAACACGCCGTGGACATGGCCGCCATCGATGAAGTGCATGCAGCCGTTGACGCGGTCCACGTCCTGCAGCGGAATCCAGCCGGTGATGCCGCGGTCGGCCAGGTTGCGGCCCCAGTAGCCTTCATCCTGGTGCCATTCGGTCGGCACGCTCCTGCCCGGAGGCTTGCCCAGGAACTGGTCGTACCAGAATTCCAGTTCCATCCCCATCAGTTGCGAGGCGAACGACACCAGCCAGCGCCGATAGGCCTGCTCGCCGATGTCCTTCCAGACCAGGGCGGGAGAGGACTGGACGATGCGGAACGAGCGCTGGTCACGGCTTTCCTTCGCATCCCAGGCCCAGTCGTTGGCCAGCCGCTCCTTTTCATCGATGAGCGTATTGCAATGTCCTTCCAGCTGGTCGAGATCGGCCTGGGGAATGGCGTCGCCGACCACCAGGTAGCCGTGTTCGCGGAAGAAACCGATCTTTTCGGGAGTCGCGTCGGGATAGTGCATGGGGTCCACGCAATGCAAGCGCCAGGCGGTGCTTTGCCGGAATCTTCATGCCGCCGTCCTGTCGCAACAAGCATGGCGCGCTATCTTTTGAGTATGCTTAAGCTGGTGTTCGCCAGCGTCCGGAGTGTCCTTCGCCGCTCGCCGCTTTCCTGCAGCCCGCCGCATACAACGAGAAACATCACGTGGACACCCAGTTCCTGAAAACCTTCGTGGCTGTGGTCGACCACGGATCCATGGCCGCCGCCGCGCGTCTGCTCAACATCACTCCGGCCGCGGTGGCGCAGCAGATCAGGACCCTGGAGCGGGAAATCGGCGCGCCGCTGATCGCGCGCGCGGGTCGTACGGTCAGCGTCACCGAGGAAGGTTCGCGCATCCTGCAGCGCAGCCGCGACCTGCTGCGCGACGTGGCGGACCTGCGCAGCCTGGCCAACGACAACGCGGTCTCAGGAGAATTGCGCCTGGGCGCCTGTCCGACCGCGTTGGCCGGCATGCTGCCGGACATCCTGGCGCGGATGGTGGAGAAATTCCCCGAGATCAACGTGTTCATCAAGCCGGGCTATTCGGCCGACCTGTACCGCGCGGTGGAAAGCGGCGAACTGGACGCGGCGATCGTGCTGCACGCACCGTATACCTTGCCCAAGACCTGCAACTGGCAACTGCTACGCGAGGAACCGCTGGTGGTGCTAGCGCCGGCGAGCATGGTTGGCCGTGATCCGCACGAACTGCTGGCCACGCAGCCGCTGATCCGCTACGACCGCAACCACTGGGGCGGCCGGCAGGCCGAGGAATACCTGCAACGCATGGGCATCACCCCGCACGAACGCTTCGAATTGAACGCGCTGAATGCGATCGCGGTGATGGTGGATCGCGGCCTGGGCGTGTCGCTGGTGCCCGACTGGGCCAAACCATGGCCGGAAGGATTGAAGCTGGCCAGGATTCCGCTTCCCCACGAAAGCGTGCCGCGGCAGATCGGCATCGTCTGGTCGCGTTCGACGATCCGCATCCGCCTGGTCACCGTGTTCCTGGAAGAGAGCCGGGCGGCGATGAAGGTCATCAACGCGTAGGGTGGGCCTTTGCCCACCACGGCCAATGAAGCCTTGTAGAGCCGAGCTTGCTCCGCTGCCCTTTGCGCAAGATCAGGAGCAGCCGAGCAAGCTCGGCTCTACGCACCAAGGAAATCCCTATGGGGGACAAGGACGGCTTTTGCTGCGTCGCGCCATGAATTGCGGATCGGTAAGCAACAAAAACTAGACTCTGAACATAGTTCGGTGCGGTTCTATTCCCGTCGGCCAGCGCCTAGTCTCGCTTCAACTATCGGGGCTTCACGTAAGCGTCCTGGAGGGGATGCTTGGCACGCAGGACGCACCTGCGCGCTGCAAGTGCAAACGCAAACGGGGGAGCCGCGTAGCTACGCGTCTCTGAAGAACAAAAAACCATAGAGACCAGACACCATGAAGTACGTACCGGCCACATTCGGCGTTTTCCTGCTGGCAGCCGCCGTCAGCGCCAGCGTCCACGCACAGCAGGCCGCCGCGCCTTCCGATCCCGACCAGACCGAAGAGGCGAAGAAGAAACTCGACGCGGTCAACCTGGAAAACGTCGTCGTCACCGGCACCCGCAGCCCGAAGGCGATCGACAAGATCCCGGGCGCGATCACCCTGGTGTCGAAAGAGGAAATAAAGAACACCCTGGCGTTGACCGAAGACGCCACCGCGGTGCTGGCGCGCACCGTTCCCGGCTATGCGGAATCGTCGCAGGCGATGAGCAATTCCGGCGAAACCCTTCGCGGTCGCATCGCCCTGCGCTTGTTCGATGGCATTCCACAGGGCTCGCCGTTGCGCGAGGGTAATCGCAGCGCGACCTTCACCGACATGGGCATGATCGACCGCATCGAGGTCATCAACGGGCCTTCGGCGTCGGAAGGCATCGGCGCGGCCGGCGGCATCATCAACTACCTGTCCGCCGTGCCGCAGAAGGAGGGCAATGAATTCCGCCTGGTGACGCGTTATTCCAGCCAGTTCGCCGACGACAGCAGTGGCTGGAAGGTGGGCCTGAACTTCATGCGCAAGCAGGACAATTACGACCTGGTGGTGGGCGCCTCGGTCATCGACCGCGGCATGGCCTACGACGCCGACGGTCGCCGCGTGGGCATGAACACCAGTGGCTCGGTCTCCGATTCGGAAGCCAAGAACCTGTTCCTGAAGGGCGGCATCAACTTCGGCGAGGACGGCATGCAGCGGTTGCAGGCCAGCTACAGCCACTTCAAGATCGAAGGCAACGGCGACTACATCGGGGTCGATGGCTGCCGCTACGATCCGGTCTACTGCCCCGTCCCGGTGACCAATACCGCCGAACGCGGCCATGTCTTCGGCAGCAAGGCCGAGATCAACGACTTCGAGCAGTTCAATCTGCAGTACAGCAATGGTGATTTCTTCGGTGGAACCTTGCTCCTGAATGGCTATTGGGCCGACCAGGCGATGCGTTACCTGCCCGAAGCCACCGAAGACAAGCAGCTCACCAAGCCCGCACCGCCCGAGGCCGAGTGGATATTCGACCAGTCCGAGATCGCCACCAAGAAATACGGTTTCCGCCCGTCATGGGTGACCTCCTCGCTGTTCGATGTTTCCGGCCTGGAGCTGCGTGTCGGCGTGGACTATGTTTACGACGAGGCGCAGCAGCGCCTGGCCCTGACCGATCGGGTCTGGGTGCCGCCGATGGAATACACCAGCACCGCGCCTTACGTGCAGCTGAGCTACGACCTGGGTCCTGTCACCCTGAGTGGCGGATATCGGCACGAGGACGGCGAGCTGCACGTCGACAGCTACACCACCACGGCTTACCGCAATAGCGTCTTCGTCCAGGGCGGCGGCGTGACCTACACCGAGGGCCTGGTCAACTTCGGCGCGATCTGGAGGATCACCGACGAGTGGTCGGTGTTCGGTTCCTACGGCGAAGGCTTCGGCCTGCCCAACATCGGCATCCCGTTGCGCAATATCAGCGTGCCGGGACAGTCGGTCGACAAGATCCGCGACCTGCAGCCGATCATCGTCGACAACCGTGAATTCGGCTTCAATTGGCGTGGCGACAAAGGCTCCTTCGGCGGTTCGTACTATGACTCCCGGTCGCCATTCGGCACCTCGCTTGCGGTCGATCCCGCCACCAACGATTACGTCCTCAACCGTGCCCCGACCCGCATCAAGGGCGTGGAACTGACTGGCGAATGGCGCTTTACCGATGAGTGGAAGGCCAGCGCGCTCTATTCGCGTATCCGCGGCAAGACTTCGTTCTGGAATTCGGCCCTGAATGGGGACTATCCAGCCGGTGGCTTGAACAAGACGATCGGCGTGTCCGACATCAACCCCGACAAAATTGGGGCATCAGTGACCTGGAATTTCGTGCCAGAGGGTGGTGTAACTCTGAGCGCAACCAAGTTGCTGTCCCGCGATATTTCCGAGAGCGATGTACGTGAATTCGACGATCGGTTGTTCGAATTCGAGGAGCACACCAGGGGCTATACGCTGTTCGACCTGAGTGCGACCTACAAGACCGAGAACTATGGCCGCTTCACCGTGGGCATCGAGAACCTGACCAACAAGCAGTACATACTCAGCTGGTCGCAGGTCGATTTCTACAAGAACTATTTCGCAGGTCGCGGCCGCATGACCTCCCTCACCTACGAGCTGACGTTCTGAACCCAGGTCGATCCACGGTGGCGGGCCATGGCCACGCAAGCATCAGAGCCGCCCGGCAATCCCGCGGGCGGCTTTCGATCGCTGGCATAGCGACGGGCGGTTTGTTGGCTGCGCTGCTCGTCCTTTCCTGCGCAATCCCCTCCGCTGTTGCTGCTTCCCTTTCGCCAGCCAGCCCTGCGGGTGCGGGCGCCGACTCTCCCCGGTTCTCGGCAGAACGCCTGCAGCGGTTGGATGGCTTTCTGCGCAGGGCCACTGACGCAGATGGTTATCCTGGCGCAGTGAGCCTGGTTTCCAGCGGTGGGGAAATGGTGCAGTCGCAGGCCTACGGCTATCGCGACCTCGCCCGTACGTCGCCGATGCGCATGGATTCCATCTTCCGCATCTATTCCATGACCAAGACGGTGACCACGGTCGCCGTGCTGATGCTGATGGAAGAAGGAAAATTGAACCTGGATGACCCGGTGGAGAAATTCCTGCCGGAATTCGTGGATATGAAGGTATTCGCCGGCGGTACGGCCGATGCGCCACAGCTGCGATCCGCGAAGAACAGGATCACCTTGCATCAGCTGCTTACGCACACGGCCGGCTTCGCCACCGGCGGCGCCGGTTACGAAGAAGCGACCAGGCTGCTCGAGCGTGCCGACCTGCATGGCTCTGCGGACCTCGCCGAATTCTCCCGTCGCCTTGCCCGCGTGCCTCTGGCGGTGGAGCCGGGCACGCGCTTCAGCTACGACGGCACGCAACTGGAAGTGCTGGCGCGGGTAGTGGAAGTGATCAGTGGGCAGCGCTTCGATGCGTTCCTGCAGCAACGGCTGTTCGATCCGTTGCGCATGGCAGACACCGGCTTCAGCGTGCCGAAGGACAAGCGCGACCGCATCGTCGACATCACCGTCATGGGCAGCGACGGAAAGCTGCGCCTGGACGACGGCCCCAGCGCGGTGCATCCCGGCGCCATGCTCAATCCCTATTACAGCGGTGCGGGCGGACTTTATTCCACCGCCCCGGATTTCATGCGCCTGTGCCGGATGCTGCTCGACGGCGGCACGCTAGATGGCGTTTCGATACTCGGCCGCAAGACCGTCGAGCAGATGATGGTCAACCACCTGACCTTCCTCGATCCGCCGGTCACCCAGTTCAGCGATGCCGAAGGCTTCGGCCTGGGCGGTTCGGTGCTGCTCGATCCGGCCCGCAAGGGACGCCTGGGCTCGGTCGGACAGTTCGGCTGGTCGGGCGCCGCATCCACTTATTTTTCCATCGACCCGCAGGAACGGATGATCTCGATCCTGCTCCTGCAGCACCTTCCCAACGATGCGGCCAACGACTTGCCGCGGATCAGCACCCCGTTCTACAACCTGGTCTACCAGGCGCTGTTGCGATGAACGCGCGGATTCGCGACACCTTGCTGGTGGCCGGTTCCGCCAACCTCGATTTCGTGGTGCGCGCCTCGCACGTACCGGCACCGGGCGAGACCGTGCTGGGTCGCGAGTTCGCCACGTTCCCCGGCGGCAAGGGCGCGAACCAGGCGGTCGCCTGCGCACGTGCCGGCGGCGTCGCCACGCGCATGCTGCTGGCGTTGGGCGACGATACTTTCGCCACGGCGATCGAAGATTCATTGGCCGATGCAGGCGTGAGCATGCAGGTCGTGCGCAGCGCGGAACCGACCGGCACCGCTTTCATCTGCCTGTCCGATGATGCCGAGAACGCGATCACCGTGGCCCCGGGCGCCAATGCTTCGCTGTGCGGCGATGAACTTTCCTCACTGCATGAAATCAGCCACCTGCTGCTGCAACTGGAGACGCCGCTGGAAGCGGTCATCGCTTTCGCCCTGGCCGCACGCGCGGCGGGCACGCAGGTCGTGCTCAATGCGGCGCCTGCGCGCGCATTGCCGACCGAACTGTTGCGATCGGTGGACGTGCTGATCGTCAACGAGGGCGAACTCGCCACCATCACCGGGCACCACGGAACCGTAAGCGAATGCCTGGCGCAGCTCGACGTGCCCTGCGTGGTGGTGACCCTGGGGGCGCGCGGTTGCTGCGCAAGGCAGGGCGTGGAGTTCTTCCTGCAATCCGGATTCAAGGTGCAGGCCGTCGACACCACCGCCGCCGGTGACACATTCTGCGGCGCCCTGGTCGCCGCTCTGAACCTGGGCGATGCCCTGCCGGAAGCGCTGCGCTATGCCTGCGCCGCCTCCGCGCTGGCCTGCACGCGACTCGGCGCGCAAGCCAGCATCCCGCAACGCGCGGAAGTCGAAGCACTGCTGCGTGCCGACGACCGCCACGCGCAGGCGGCGGACGCCTCGCTCGCCGCGTACTGCGGCCTTGTGTGACACTCGCTTCCAATCGATTCCGAAATCCAGAAGACCATGACCATCAGTCCTGAAATTCCAGTCCCCGGCACCGATCCCGACAATAGCGTAAGCCCGGAGATCAGGACCGAGTACAAGTTCTCCCACGTCACCACCCAGCGCTACCTGCCGACTCCGGGCAAGGCACCGGGATGGCCTTTCGCCGAGATCGGCCACTGGAAGATGGACGTCAACGGCACCGCCGGCGACTGGATCCGTGAATTGACCGACTGGCGTCGCGAGCACCTCACCCGGATCGGCTACGACGACGCCAACTACCGGCGTCCGGAACTGCAATGGGCGCAGAGCAATTTCGTCCATGCGCAGATGATGATCGAGGACCGCTATTTCCACGATCCGGTAACCGGAAAGTACACGGTCGATCGCTACCTCGACGATCTTGAGGAACGCTTCGGCGGCCTGGACAGCGTGCTGCTCTGGTACATCTATCCGAACATCGGCGTGGATGACCGCAACCAGTTCGATCTCATCCACGACTTGCCGGGCGGAGTGGAAGGCATGCGCGGCGCGGTCGCCGATTTCCACCGGCGCGGAGTGAAGGTGTTCCTGCCGACCATGCCCTGGGACAACGGTACCCGCGAACAGGGCGAACCGGACTGGAAGGCGATTGCGCGGCTGGTCAAGGAAACCGGCGCGGACGGCATCAACGGCGACACCTACAACGGCGTGCCGCGTGCGTTCTTCGATGCCTGCGATGAACTGGGTTGCCCGGTGGTGGTGCAGCCGGAATCGACCATCAGCGCGGAAGAGCACCTGATCTGGAACGTGCAGAGCTGGGGCAAGAAGGTACCGGCCGACGTCATTCCCTCGGTGGCGAAGTTCAAGTGGCTGGAACCGCGCCACATGATCAACTACGAGAACCGCTGGGGCCGCGACCGCACCAACGACCTGCAATACATCTTCTTCAACGGTGTGGGCTACAACGCCTGGGAAAACATCTGGGGCATCTGGAATCAGTTCACCCCGCGCGACGCGGAAAGCCTGCGCCGGATAGCCGCGGTCGAGCGCCAGTTCGCGCCGCTGATGGTGAGCATGGACTGGCAGCCGTATGCGGCGACGCTGCAGGCGGGGGTGTTCGCCAGTCGTTTCCCGGGGCAGGGCATGACCTTGTGGAACATCGTCAACCGCAACGAATACGAAGTGGCTGGTGAGCAGATCTCCGTCGCGCATGTGGACGGCATCCGTTACTTCGATGCGTGGAATGGCGTCGCGTTGCAGCCGCGCATCGTCGGAGACAGGGCGATCCTGTCCATGGGCCTGGAAGGCAAGGGCTATGGCGCGTTGCTGGCGCTGGATGCTGGTGTGCAGGCTTCCGGGCTCGATGCCTATCTGGCGAAGATGAAGGTGCTGGCCGAAGTGCCGCTGCAATCGTTCTCCGCACAGTGGAATTCGATCCCGCAACAGATCGTGGAAATCGCGCGCACCTCGCCGATGCAGGCCGCACCAGAGGGCATGGTCGCCATTCCCGCTGGCGAATTCGACTTCGTGGTCGGCGGCATCGAGGTCGAAGGCCAGACCTGGGATGGTGTCGATTTCCAGTACCCGTGGGAAAGCAGCGCCCGCCGCGGCCATCGCAAGCTGATGCAGATGCAGGGCTTCCACATCGACCGCCATCCGGTCAGCAATGCGCAGTTCAAGCGCTTCATCGACGAAAGCGGGTACGCGCCACGCGACGCTCACAACTTCCTGCGCGACTGGGTCGACAACGCGCCGCCCGCGGGTTGGAACGACAAGCCGGTGACCTGGGTGTCGATCGAAGACGCACGCGCCTACGCGCAATGGGCCGGCAAGCGTCTGCCGCATGAGTGGGAATGGCAGTACGCCGCGCAAGGCAGCGATGGTCGCGCCTATCCGTGGGGCGACGCGTGGAATCCGGCTGCGGTGCCCGCCGTGAATCGTGGGCGCCGACTACTGCCACCGTCCGATGTGCATGCGCACCCCGCGGGCGCCAGCCCGTTCGGGGTCATGGACCTGGTCGGCAACGTCTGGCAATGGACCGACGAATACGCCGATGCGCATACCCGCGCGGCGGTGTTGCGTGGCGGTAGTTCCTACAAGCCACAGACTTCGCACTGGTATTTCCCGCAGGCCCATCGCCTGGACCAGCACGGTAAGTACCTGCTGATGGCGCCGTGCAAGGATCGCTCGGGTGGCATCGGCTTCCGCTGCGTCGTGGACGCCGGATGACCGCGATCACGTCAGCGGTCAAGGTTGAACTCGGTGGCCTGCTGGGTGAGGCGCTCGCCGCCAACCATTCCGGTCGTCTGTCGCATTTCATCGTCGATGAAACCAGTCCTGCCATAGAGATCTTCGATCCAGCCCGCGTGGCGAAGAACGACGAGGGCGACTGGTATGGCGAGCACGCCGGCAAGTGGTTGTATGCCGCCGCGAAGTCCGCGGGCCGAACGCAGGATCCGGAGCTCATCGAACACCTGCATCGCGTCGCCGGCTACCTGGTCGGCGTGCAGGACGACGACGGCTACCTGGGTACGTATGCGCCCGGCCATCGCTTCATGCGCAAGCAGCCACCCAAGCCGGGCACCTGGGACGGCGCGCCCAGCGTGCGCACCTGGGATATCTGGACGCATAGCTACCTGATCCTCGGCTTGCTTGAAGTACACAAGCACTTCCCGAGGCCGGAGTACCTGCGGGCGGCAGGCAAGATCGGCAACCTGTGCTGGCGGACGCTGACCGAAGGCGGCATCGATATCTGCGAACTCGGCAACCACCACGGCATGTCGGCCACGGTGCTGATGGATGCGGCGGTCGAACTGTATTTCGCGACCGACACGCCGCGCTACCTCGAACTGGCGCAGCTGGTATTGCGCCAGGCCGATGCCAATCCGGACCTGGCCTTGCTCAAGCGCGCGCTTGCCGGCGTCGATGCTTCGGAGATCGCCACCGGCAAGGCCTATCAGCTCGCCTGGAACCTGGTCGGCCTGGCCAAGCTGCACAAGGCCACTGGCGACGAGTCGTATCGCGTGGCGGTCAACAACGTGTGGCAGAGCATCCGCACCCAACACCTGACCCTGAGCGGCGGGCCGTGGGGCGGGGTGGCGCATCGTTCGCGCGAGGTGTTCAATCCGGCGGGCGTGTTCAGTCCGCAGGGTTACGTCGAGACCTGTTCGCTGCTGGCCTGGATCCAGCTCAACCGCGAACTGCTGGCGATCACCGGCGAGGCCCGTTACGCGGAAGAAATCGAACGCACCGCCTACAACGACCTGCTCGGCGCGATGGCGCCCGACGGCGAGGACTGGTGCTACTACTCGTTCCCGAATGGTCGTCGCGTGCACACCACCTACTGGCGCTGTTGCAAGTCGAGTGGGGCGATGGCGATCGAGGAGTTGCCCGCGATCGCCTACGCGCAATCGCCGGAAGGAAATATCTCGGTCAACCTGCTCGGACCCGGCGACGCGGTTTTCGATCACCCGCGCGCGGGCAGGCTGCGATTGGAACAAGTTACCGCCTATCCGTTCGATGGCGGCATCGTGTTGAAAGTAGCGCCGGAACGCAGCGCGCGCTTCATGCTCTCCGTTCGCATCCCGCAATGGGCCGACGGTGCGAGCCTGCGGGTCGATGGCGAGGTCCATGCGGAACGGGTCGTGCCGGGCACGTATGCGGTGATCGAACGCGAATGGAACGCGGGCGCCCAGGTCGTGCTGGACCTGCCGATGCCGCCGGTAGCCCACGGACAGGTGCAGCAGAACACCCAGGAATCGCGCGCGCCCGATGGCTCGCCGGTACGCCAGCAGGTCATGCACTACGAATACGTGGCGGTCACGCGCGGTCCGCTGGTCTATGCCAGTGGCCTGGTCGACGGGTACAAGACCGGCGAGACCTTGCGGCTGTCCGATGCGCCGGTCGAACAATGGCTGCAAGTGGCGCAGCAGGACAATGGCGAAGGTCCGGCGATCCATCTGCACAGCGACGGCCGCACACCACTGCTGCTGGAGCCGTACTACCGCACCGGTGGCCGGGTCGATGGCGCCTGGCGGCTGACCTGGATGTCGCTGGCGCCAGGGCAAAGCCATGATCCGCCGGATTGAGGGCCAACCCTCAAGCAAGAAATTGTGCCGACAGAAACTATCGGGCGATCCTGTTCAAGTCCACCCGCATGAATCAGAATTTTCCCCAGCGTTGTTGATGAGGTAGAGGGAGACGGATCTTATGGCGACTACTTCCGCTTTCGCGTTCTCAGGACGTACCGGTGCAACCGGTCCGTTGAGCGGCGTGCGCGTGCTGGACCTCAGCGCCTACATCGCCGGGCCGTACGGCTGCACCCTGCTGGCCGACCAGGGCGCCGACGTGCTCAAGGTCGAACCACCCGATGGCGACAACCTGCGCAAGTATCCGTCGACGCTGCAGGCCGAGAGCCGTGCCTTCATCGGCGTCAACCGCAGCAAGCTGGGCATCACCCTGGACCTGAAGAATCCCGTCGATCACACGGCACTGTTGAAGTTGGTGCGCGAGGCCGACGTGCTGGTGCACAACTTCCGCCCCAGCGTGCCCAAGCGCCTGGGCATCGACCACGAACAGTTGAACCTGATCAATCCGCGGCTGGTCTATTGCGCGGTCAGCGGCTACGGCGAAACCGGGCCGATGAAGGAAAAGGCCGGTTACGACCAGGTGCTGCAGACCATGACCGGCATGTGTGCGCTGCAGGGCAAGCGCGGCGGCGCGCCGGAAATCATCTACGGCTCGGTGGTCGATTACTACGCGGCCGCGCTGGTCGCCGCGGGCGTATCGTCGGCACTCTACGAACGCGAACGCAGCGGACTGGGCCAGTTCGTAGGCGTGTCGTTGCTGCGCAGTGCCTTGACCATGCAGTCGGCGCGGATGATCTGGGCCGAGGGCGAATCGCTGGACATCGGCCGCGACATGCGTTCCGGCGGCGTCACCGGCATCCATCCGGCACGCGAGGGCTACCTGTACATTTCGGCCAACACGCCGCGCTTCTGGAAGGCGCTGTGCGACAAGACCGGACTGCACGTGCTGGAAGAAAACCCGCGTTACGACAGCGTGCGCAAGCGCGCCGACCACGCCAATGAAATCGTCCCGCATCTGCACGCGGCTTTGACCCGGCACAGCGCGCTCGAGTGGGAAGGAATATTCGGCGATGAAGTGCCTTGCGCCGCGGCGTTGAAGGTCGAGGACATGTTCGACCATCCGCAGGTGCTGGCCGAGGACATGGTCGGGGATATCGAACACCCGGTGATCGGTCGTTACCGCGGCGTCACCCGTCCGATCAAGTTCGGGCGCACCCCGGGCCCGGATCCATTCGCCGCACCGGTGTTCCGGGAAGCCGATGCCACGCGGGATCCATCGGTCGCGGGACAGAAGGTCCGCAAGGCCTGAAGCCATTCCGATAGTTGCGCGTAGCGGCGGTCACTTGCCTTTGGCCGCCTGCGCCGGGTCGCCGAATTTCTCGTTCAAGGCGACCGCTTCCCGGGTCAACTTCGTCGCCGTTGCGGCAGCCAGTTCCATGCCCTCGCGCAGTTCCAGGGTCGCCATTTCGTACTTGCCGCCGGGCTTGAGCCCGGGTTCGATCCCGCGCAGGCGCTGCCCGCGCCAGAAACCGAACAGAACGCGTTCTTCCTCGGCGCGGATCAGCAGGACCGGGCCATTCGACAGATAGACCAGGTGGCCCCACTTAACTACTTCCTCCAGCGTCGCAGCGGCACGGACCGCCTTGCGCAGGCCTTCGACGCATCCGCGTCGCCAGCCTTCGAGGCCGGCGACGTAGGCGTCGGGATTGGCGGCGGGGACTATCTTTTTCATGGGCATCGGCATATTTCCATTGCTAAAGCGGTGTTCGGCACACGCAGGGCCAGGCGCAGGCCGGACTTTACGATGAATTTACGGCGCCGTTCCAGCAGCGAATAGAGCCTTTACGGGCACCAGATCGACACTGCCGTCCTTGCAATGACCGAGGAATGCGCAAATGCCTGGCTGGTTGTCCGTGGTGTGTGGAATCGTAGTGATCCTGTCGGCGGCTTACCTGCTGCTGGTGATCCTGCGCCCGGAAAAGTTCTGAGCAGGTCACGACGATGATCGAAGTCCTGCTCGTATTCGCGCTCGCGATTGGCCTGGGTTGGCCGTTGGGCCATTATCTCGCCAAGGTCATGCGTGGCGCACCGATGCGCGGTGACCGCTTGTTCGGCTGGGTGGAGAGGCCGGTCTACCGGCTGCTCGGCACCGATCCGCAGCGCGGCATGAGCTGGCGTGGTTACGCGAAAGCGTTCCTGCTCAGCAATGTTGCCGTCGGCATGCTGGTCTGGACGCTGTTCATGACCCAGGCGTGGCTGCCGTTCAATCCCGACGCCATCCCCAACATGCGCTGGGACACGGCGCTGCATACGATGGTGTCGTTCCTCACCAACACCAACCAGCAGCACTATTCCGGCCAGGCACAACTTTCTTACCTGTCGCAGATGGTCGGCATCGTTGGTCTGCAGGTAGCGACGCCCATGATTGGTCTGGCGCTGGTGGTGGCGACCTTGCGCGCCTTGTTCGGCGGCAAGGGAAAGAATGCTCATGAACATGCGCACGAATCGGGCGACGCCGATGTAGGCAACTACTGGGCCGACGTCACCCGCGCCACCGTGCGCTTCATGCTGCCGTTGTGCCTGCTGTGGTCGGTATTGCTGACCTCGCAAGGCGTGCCTTCGACCCTGGCCGCAGGACCGACGGTCACGCCGGTCGACGCGAGTGCGCGGATGGCGGAACAGAAAATCCCGCTGGGACCGGTCGCGGCCATGGTCGCGATCAAGCAGCTGGGCACCAATGGTGGTGGCTGGTACGGCCCCAACAGCGCGGTGCCGCTGGAGAATCCGACCCCATTCTCGAACTTGCTAGAAACAGTCGGCATAATCCTCATCCCCATTGCCGTGGTTTTCATGGTCGGCCCGCTGGTCGGTCGCAGGAAACTCACCGCGATGATCTTCAGCAGCATGTTGCTGATGTCGGCCGCGTCCACCGGCTTCGCGGTATGGTCCGAAGCGCATTCGGCCACCACCTCCGACGTCGCCTTGATGGAAGGCAAGGAAGCGCGTTTCGGCGCCGATGCCTCCGCATTATGGGCATCGGTGACCACGCAGACCTCCAACGGTTCGGTCAACGCCATGCACGATTCGCTGGCGCCGCTGACCGGGCTGGACACGCTGGTCAACATGCTGGTCAATGCCATCTGGGGCGGCATTGGCTGCGGCCTGCAGCAGTTCCTGGTCTACCTGATGCTCAGCGTGTTCCTGGCCGGGCTGATGACGGGCCGCACACCTGAACTCTTCGGCCGCAAGATCGAGGCGCCTGAAGTGAAGTTGCTGGCCTTGCTGATTCTGCTGCAGCCGCTCGTGGTGCTCGGCCTCACCGCGCTGACCCTGGCGATCCCCTCGATCACCGCGAATTCCAATCCGGGCTTCCACGGCATCAGCCAGGTGTTCTACGAGTACACCTCGGCCTATGCCAACAACGGTTCCGGATTCGAGGGCCTGGGCGATGCCACGTACTGGTGGAACCTGAGCTGCTCGCTGGTACTGGCGCTGGGGCGTTATCCGGCCCTGATCGTCCCGCTGGCCGTAGCCGCGCTGATGGCGCGCAAGCGCCCGGCGCCGGAAAGCGCGGGCAGCCTGCAGATCGAAACGCCGACCTTCGTCCTGACCCTGATCGCGGTAGTGGTGGTCATCACGGTGCTGCAGTTCATGCCCGCCCTGGTGCTGGGCCCGATCGCGGACCACCTGTCGCTTGGCGCAATGGCGCACTGGGAACCATGAAATGAGCGAAATCACTTTCCAGCAAAAGAATCCGCGCAGACCCGCCCTGGTCGATGCCACAGCGATGCGCAGCGCATTGCGCGACTCCTTCCTCAAGCTGTCGCCGCGGCACCTGGTCAAGAGCCCGGTGATGGCCATCGTGATGCTGGGCACCTTGTTGTCGGCCGTCATCACCCTGGCCGGTGCGGCCACGCCTGGCTTCGGCTGGTCGGTCACCTTGATCCTGTTCGTCACCGTGCTGTTCGGCAACTTCGCCGAAGCCATCGCCGAAGCGCGGGGTCGCGGCCAGGCCTCGTCGCTGCGGCGCGCACGCAAGGACCTGATCGCGCGCAAGCAAGGCGCCAATGGCGCCGAAACCAGCGTGCCTGCCGCCGACCTGCGTCCCGGTGACACGGTCATCGTCAGCGCCGGCGAACAGATCCCCGCCGATGGCGAGATCATCGAAGGCCTGGCCACGATCAACGAGTCCGCGGTCACCGGCGAATCCGCGCCTGTGCTGCGCGAAGCCGGCACCGACCGTTCCGGCGTGATCGGCGGGACCAAGGTGCTGTCGGACGAGATCGTCATCCGCATCACCGCCGAGCCCGGGCACAGCTTCCTGGACCGCATGATCGCGCTGGTCGAAGGCGCCAACCGACAGAAGACGCCCAACGAAATCGCGCTGACCATGCTGCTGGCGGCGATGACCCTCACTTTCCTGATCGTGGTCGCCACGCTGCCGGTGATCGGCGCTTTCGTCGGTGTGCAGATCGCGCCGCTGCTGCTGATCGCGCTGCTGGTATGCCTGATTCCCACCACGATTGGCGGTTTGCTTCCCGCCATCGGCATCGCCGGCATGAACCGCGCACTGTCAGCCAATGTGCTGGCCAAATCCGGAAAGGCAGTGGAAGTCGCCGGCGACGTGGACGTGCTGTTGCTGGACAAGACCGGCACGATCACTCACGGCGACCGTCAGGCGACGGTGTTCCATCCGCTGGCCGGCATCGATGCCTCGTTGCTGCGTGAAGCCGCGATGCTGGCTTCGCTAGCCGACCCGACCCCGGAAGGAAAATCCATCGTCAGGCTGGCGCGCGAGCAGGGCTGCACCACGCCCGAACCCGATCGCGCCCATTACCTGCAGTTCACCGCGCAGACGCGCATGTCCGGTGTCGACCTGGAGAATGGCCGCTCGATCCGCAAGGGCGCCGGCGATGCGATCAAGCGCCATGTCGAAGCGCAGGGCAGCCTGGTGCCGAACGAGCTCACCGCGCGCGTCGAAAAGGTCGCCCGCGGCGGCGCCACGCCGCTGGTGGTCAGCGAAGGCAAGCACGTGCTCGGCGTCGTGGAACTCTCGGACGTGGTCAAGCACGGGGTGAAGGAGAAGTTCGCCCGCCTGCGCGCCATGGGCGTGCGCACGGTGATGATCACCGGCGACAACCCGTTGACCGCCGCCGCCATCGCCGCCGAAGCCGGTGTCGACGACTACATCGCCGAAGCCACGCCGGAAGACAAGCTCGCCCGCATCCGCAGCGAACAGGCCAAGGGCAGCCTCGTCGCCATGGTAGGCGATGGCACCAACGATGCGCCTGCGCTGGCACAGGCCGACGTGGGCCTGGCGATGAACTCCGGCACCCAGGCCGCGAAGGAAGCCGGCAACATGGTCGACCTGGATTCGGATCCGGCCAAGTTGCTGGCCGTGGTCGAAGTCGGCAAGCAGCAGCTGATCACACGCGGCGCGCTGACCACGTTCTCGCTGGCCAACGACGTCTCCAAGTACTTCGCCATCCTGCCGGCACTGTTCGCCGCCGCTATTCCCTCGATGGCCGTCTTGAACGTGATGCATCTGTCCAGCCCGACCAATGCGGTACTGGCGGCGCTGATCTTCAATGCACTGATCATTCCGGCGTTGATCCCGCTTGCATTGCGCGGCGTACGCTTCAAGCCCGCCGGCGCCACCGCACTGCTGCGCCGGAACATGCTGATCTACGGCGCCGGTGGCGTGCTGCTGCCGTTCGTCGCGATCAAGCTCATCGACCTGGCGCTGGCCGCCACCATTGGCGCCTGAGGAATCCACCATGAACTCCATTGAACGCAACCCGCAACTCCAGGACCAAGGCGCCCTTCGCGGCGCCCTGGCCTTCGCCTTCGTCATCCTCCTCGGCATGGGCCTGCTGTACTCGCTGGCAGGCACCGCGCTCGGTCGTGGCCTGTTCCCGCAACAGGCCACCGGCAGCATCGTGATGCGCGACGGCAAGGCGGTCGGCTCGTCGCTGGTCGCGCAACCGTTCGCCGATGCGCGCTATTTCCAGCCGCGTCCCTCAGCGGGCAGCTACAACCCGATGTCCGCCTCCGGCAGCAACCAGGCGCGTACCAATCCCGACCTGCGCAAGCGCATCGCCGAGACTACGGCCGCCGTGGCCGCACGCGACGGCATCGCCGCGCAGGACGTGCCCGGCGAACTCGTGACCCAGTCCGGTGGCGGACTGGACCCGGATATCAGCCCGGCGGGCGCGCAGGTGCAGATCGCACGCGTGGCGCAGGCGAGGAACCTGGATCCGAAGCAGGTCGCGGAACTGGTCGCCGCGCACACCGAAGCGCCGCAGTTCGGCTTCCTCGGCCGGCCACGCGTCAACGTGCTGGAGTTGAACCTGGCCCTCGACGCACTGCGCTGAATGCCGGGCGCACAATATGCGGATGATCGACCCCCGCACCCACCAAGCCGACGCCCTGATCGGCGCACTGCGCCGCGAAGGCAGCGGGCGCCTGACCATCTTCCTGGGCGCTGCGCCGGGGGTGGGCAAGACCTACGCGATGCTGTCGCGCGCGCGCGAACTGCGCAAGCAGGATCTCGACGTTGTGGTCGGCATCGTCGAGACCCACGGCCGCGCCGAAACCGCCGCGCTGATCGACGGCTTGGAACTGATGCCGCGCGCGCGCCTGGACTACCGCGCGCGCGTGTTCGAGGAAATGGACCTCGATGCGATCCTCGCGCGCAAGCCAGCCATTGCCCTGGTCGACGAACTGGCCCATCGCAACGCGGTCGGCAGCCGCCACGAACGCCGCTGGCAGGACGTGGTGGAACTGCTCGACGCCGGCATCGACGTCTACACCACGATCAACATCCAGCACTTGGAAAGCCTCAACGACGTGGTCTTCCGCATCACCGGCGTGCGCGTCAGCGAGACCGTTCCCGATATCGTGTTCGACCGCCTGCGCGACATCGTTCTGGTCGACCTGCCGCCGCGCGAACTGATCGAACGCCTGCGCCAGGGCAAGGTCTACGTACCCGACCAGGCCGCGCAGGCGCTGCAGACTTTCTTCTCGCCTTCCAACCTGATCGCGCTGCGTGAACTGACCATGCAGACGGCCGCGGATCGTGTCGACAGCGACCTGCGCGAAACCCAGGCCGCACGCGGCGTATCCGGCATGAACGTACGTCGCCGGGTGCTCGTCGCCATCGATGGCCTGGGCCAGTCGGAGTACATGGTCCGCGTGGCGCGCCGCCTGGCCGAACGCCGTGACGCGCCCTGGACCGTCGTCACCGTGCAGACCGGCGTGGCCGATGCAACGCGACAACAGGAACTCGACGCGGCCTTCGCCCTGGCGCGCAAGCTCGGCGCCGAGACCGAAGTCCTGCACGGCGCCAGCATCGCCGATGCGTTGCTGGATCATGCGGGCCGTAGTGGCGTATCGGCCATCATCCTCGGCCGCACGCGAGAGCGTCCGGTGGCGCGCATGTTCAACCGCACCCTGACCCAGCAGTTGCTGCAGCGTGGCGCGCATTACGAACTCACCATCGTCAACACGCCCGAGGCGCGTGCCCGGGCGCGGCGCGAATCGCATGCGCCGCGCCTGTCCTTCATCCGCCACGATGCGGCGCTGGTATTGATCGCCACCCTGCTGGCGGTGCTGGTCGCGTGGCTGGCCGAGCGCTGGGTCGGGCTGGACGACCTGTCGATGGTGTTCATCGTCGCGGTCGTGGTCGTGGCGGCGCGTACGCGCATGACCGCGGCCGTGGCGACGGCGGTGCTGTGTTTCTTCGCCTACAACTTCTTCTTCATCGAACCGCGTTTCACCCTGCACATCAGCGCGCGCCAGGGCGTGACCACCGTGTTCCTGTTCCTGGTCGCCGCGCTGGTCGCGGGTCGGCTCGCCTCGCGGCTGCGCATGCAGGTCGTCGCCTTGCGCGCCGCCAACACCCATGCCACCGCCTTGCAGGAGCTGGGCCGGCAACTCGCCAGCGCCGCGGACCTGGGACAGGTGCTCGCCGCCGGACGCACCTCGCTGCAGGCCGCGTTCGGCGTGCCGGCGTGGATCCGCATCGGCGATGCCGTGGCGACGTCGGATTCGGCGAAGCTCGGCGATACCGACCTCGGCGCGGCCGAGTGGGCACAGCGCCATGGCCAGGCGACCGGCCGCTATACCGACACGTTGGCCGGTTCCGCATGGTGGTTCCTGCCACTGCGCAACGATCGCGACACCCTTGGCGTGATCGGCCTGCGCTTCACCGCCGACAACGCGCGCCTGGCCTTCGAACAACGGCGCCTGGCCGAGGCCATGGCCGATGACATCGGCCAGGCCGCATTGCGCACGCGACTGGTGTCCGACCTGGAAACCGCGCGCGTCGGCAACGAGACCGAGCGCCTGCGTTCGGCGCTGCTGTCGTCGGTGTCGCACGACCTGCGTTCGCCGCTGTCGTCGATGATCGGTTCGGCCAGCAGCCTGGCCAATTATTCCGAAGCGATGAGTGCGGAAGACCGCAAGGGCCTGCTCGACACCATCCAGCTGGAAGGCGAACGCCTGGACCGCTACATCCAGAACCTGCTCGACATGACCCGGCTCGGCCACGACGGCCTGACCTTGAACCGCGACTGGATCGGCGTGGACGAACTGATCGGCTCGGCGACCGGCCGGTTGTTGCGCTACCAGCCCGAGGTGAAATTGAAGATGCGGATCGAAGCTGACATGAAGCCGATCTGGGTGCATCCGGCGCTGGTCGAACAGGCGTTCTTCAACGTACTCGAGAACGCAGCCAAATTCTCCCCGCCCGGCCAGCCCGTGGAGATCGACGCGGGCCTGGTCGAAGGCAAGCTGCGCATCGACGTGCGCGACCAAGGCCCCGGAATTCCCGAGGACGAACGCGCACGCATCTTCGACATGTTCTACAGCGTGGAGCGCGGCGATCGCGGCCGCCACGGCACCGGCCTGGGCCTGACCATCAGCCAGGGCATGATCGGCGCGCATGGTGGCAGCGTGGAAGCGCTGGCCGGCGCCGATGGTCGCGGCACCCTGATCCGGATTACCCTGCCGCTCATCGAACCGCTGCCGCAGTCCACAGATGCCGACGCCGACTGACCAGAACGCCACCATCTCCACGCCACCCACGCGCGTGCTGGTGATCGACGACGAGCCGCAGATCCGCAAGTTCCTCGACATCAGCCTGCGCGCGCAGGGCTACCAGGTGGCGCTGGCGGCGAACGGCGAGGAAGGCCTCACCGCGCTGGCCACCCAGGGCGCCGATCTGGTCATCCTCGACATCGGCCTGCCCGACAAGGACGGCCACGAAGTGCTGAAGGAACTGCGCCAGTGGTCGCAGGCGCCGGTGATCATGCTGACCGTGCGCGCCGGCGAGGTCGAGAAAGTCGCCGCGCTGGACGCAGGGGCCAACGATTACGTCACCAAGCCCTTCGGCGTGCAGGAACTGATGGCACGCGTTCGCGCATTGTTGCGGTTGCACGCTGTCGATCCGCACGAGGCATTGCCCGTGTTCGACGATGGCCAGCTGCGCGTGGACCTCTCACGCCGCGAGGTGCACGTGCACGGCAAACCGGTCGCACTGACCCGCAAGGAATACATGCTGCTGGCGTTGTTGCTGCGTCATGCGGGTCGCGTGGTAACCCAGCCACAGCTGCTGAAGGAAGTGTGGGGGCCGACCCACCAGCACGATACCCACTACCTGCGGATCCTCGTCGGCAAGCTGCGGCAGAAGCTGGGCGATGAAGCGGCATCGCCGATATACATCGCCACCGAACCCGGCGTAGGACTGCGCTTCGTCGGTGCAAGCCAATGAAAGCGACCTGACTCCCTTCTGGAGTCATCCCTCGGTCATTGGCGCACGCGAAGCCGGTCCAGGCCGATTCACGGCACGCGAGACGGTTTCACCACTGGATAACCCGCCTCTGTGTATTCCTCAACTTCATCCAGCGCTGCGGAAGGTGCGCCATGTCCATCGTCAATGCACTGGCAGGGATCGCGGTCCGCGACATCGACGCGGCCGTGCTCTGGTACGAACGGATCCTTGGCCCGGCCTCGCGGCCGATGGACGAAGTCGCCGAGTGGCAACTGCCCAACGGCGGTTGCGTGCAGGTGTTCGAGGACGGAATCCGCGCCGGCTATTCATCGATGACGCTGGTGGTCGAGGACCTGGATCGCGAAATCGCCGGACTGGAATCCAAGGGCATCCGCATCGGCGAAAAATCGCGCTCCGACCTGGTCGACGTAGCCATTGTCCACGACCAGGACGGCAACCAGGTGGTGTTCGCTCACTCCAAGGACGACAAGCTTGCAAGCTGATCGATTTGCGGCCCGTTCCGGGCATATCAATCCGCGAAGATCGAATTGAAGGGGCGGAATCTCGTTTTCCTTCGCCCTCCGCGAGGGTTCACTGGCCGGTGGCGGTAACCAGGCAGGTGACCTGGATGCGGATCACGCCGCCTGCCGGAAAAGTGGTGATGGTCGCGCCGCCCGCCGCCTGCAGGCTGCTGACCGGGACGGTTCCGGACAGTCCTCCACCCGGGCACAGCGCGCCGCCGGTGGCCTCGCAGGTGGCCGAACCGGAGGCGGCCGGTGCAAGGCAATTGAGCCCGGTCGCCGCTGGGTCGCGTAGCACCGCGTTGTTGGCGGCCGCCGGGCCATTGTTGGTCAGCACCAACGTGTAAGTGGTGGTGTTGTTTGTAGTGACCGACGCGGTTTCGTCGGTCTTGGTCAGGCTCAGGTCGGCGCGATTGGAAACGGTGGAAGTCACGGTATTGGAGTTCGCCGTTACCGTGGTACCCAACGATTGTTCGACGTAGGACACGGAAGCAGTGTTAGGGATGCTGGTGCCTTCGGCAGCCGCGGCATTGACCTGCACGCGAAACCTGACCGTGCCGCTATTGCCCGGTGCAAGCGTGCCGCCAACCAGGCCGGTAGCGCCGGTACCGATGCGGAATACCACCCGCGCCGGCGCTGCGGCAATGAAGTTGGCCTGGTCGTCCGTGGCCGCATCGGTCTTGGTGCCGGCATTGGCGCCGGTCGGTATGGAGAGACTGCCTGCCACGTAGGTGGTATTGGCAGGGATGTTGTCGGTGACCACGGTCTGCAGGGTGCCGTCGTTGCCGGTGTTGGCGTAGGCCAGGGTGTATTCCAGGATGTCCCCGGGCGCCACCGAGCCGCCATTGACGTCGACCACGGACTTGATCAGGTTGGATTCGACCACCGGCTGGAACACATCTGTGGTGAAGGTGAGCACGTTGGGGAAATAGGTTTCGTTGGTCGTGGTGAAGGTCAGGCTGGCGCTGGTGGCGTTGTTGCCCAGGGGTACGGTCGGGCTGGCGACGTCGATGTCGAAGCCGAGCTGGTTCGCGTAGTTGGGATTCTTGGCAGTGATCGCCGTGCCCAGGGTAGTGATGCTTGAGTTGAAGAAGTTCGTCGCCGGGTTGAGGCCGTTGCTGACGTTCTGTCCGTTGACCTGGAAACTGTCGCCGGTCGCGCCGGCATCGCCTTCGAAGGCGACCGCGCCGATGCGCGTGGTCACCGCACCGGCCGGTGGCGTGCGAAAGCCGCTGACCGTGGTGGTCACAGAGGAAGGGGGGCTGGTATTGATCGTGGCGTAGCCGTCGAACACCACCATGTTGCGCGGCGAAAGCGCGGGATTGCCGACCACCACCACCAGCGCCCAGCCGGCATAGCGGTCGGCGCCCGTACCTGCCTGGATACCGCTGACTTTGTAGGTGCCGCTGCCACCGGCCTGCACCCGCGCGGTGACATCGGCGAAGCCGGAATAGCGCGTTCCGCTGGCATCCAGCACCGATGCCGTGGTGTTTACATAACCCGACGCTGGCGTAGCGAAACGCACCTCGTTGCGTCTCCCCGGGGTCGCCCCGCTGCCACCGGCGCCCGCGGAAGTGTCCGCGCCCCAATACAGGCCGGCGAACAGCACCGTGCTGCCGCCCGGGATGCTGAGCGTGGCGGTGCTCGAGTTCGCCGGGGCAGCCACGACGTTGTCGGTGTTGGTCCACGCCATGTTGAAGGCGTTGTTGTTCACCGCGCCGCCCGCGCGCGCCGCCGGGCAGGCCGCGTCGGCATCCGGGCAGGTCATCAGGGTGTTGCCCACGATCAACAGATCGCCACGGGCGGTCACCGAGAAGCGCGGGGTGAAGCTGCGCTGCACGCTGGAAGCATGGGCAACCGTGGTCGCCAGCAGCAGGCTGGCGATGAAAACGGCGCGTTGCAGTGCATGACGATTCCCGTTCAATTTCTGTCTCCCGGTTTGCGGGTCATCCATCTGGGCTGCGCATGGGCCCCCGCCGACTGCGATTCATTGTAATGAAGGCGCGGCCCGATGGGATTCGGGCATGGCGACTAGTGATGCCATCGGCGCCGCACCCCGTACAATCCGCCCCCTGATGCCCGATTCCCACCCCGCCACCGATTCCCTGCGCCTGTCCGTCGCCCCGATGATGGATTGGGCGGAAACCCTTTTTAATTCAATTATTTGAGAAGGTGCGTGTGCAGCATATGTGCACACGTTTTGAAGAAGCATCAGGGAAATAGCCCACCTTCGCGGCGAGCTACCATCCAAACTGCCGTGTTGGCACTGCGAATCCACAATGCTTAAACGCGAATTTCCAGCGCTCAAAGTTGTTAGTGCAAAACGCGATCGAGACGATCGATCCAAGATGCTGGTTGTGCGAGGTTGAGTGTCTGCTTCTGGCCGGATGCAGACGGAAAGCCGATGGCAGCTTCGACCCAAAGCTGTCCTTCAAATACTTGGGTCAAGTTGGTCCGCCAATCTCTGAAAACCTTGGACCCCGTTCAGAGTTCACGGGCCCTTACTTCTTATGTCGAATTTTGGGGTTACAGTACGGCCATGTCAGTCTGGCCAACACTCTTGCGGGTAGTTCTGAGCGTCACTTTGGTGCTGAATGGCGCCTCTGGAGCTGCGGCGGCAGTGCGCATGCCGATGTCACATGCGATGGGGCATACAGAAGCAGTATTAGTTGTTAAAGAGTCGCCCGATGTTTCGGCTGCGACTGATATGCCTTGTCACCAGACAAATGGAGCTGTTTCCGAAGCCTCGGTAGCGGTAGTTGACCCCACTCCTGCCAAATCGAAACATCTCGCGCCGGACTGCTGCAAATCGTCCAGCTGCAATTGCGTCTGCGTCCAAGCTGCCCAAGCGCCGCCTGCGTCCGCGTTTGTCACTACCCTGCTTGCCGATCATAGCCAGAGCGTCCGCCCACTTTTGCTGGGGCACCCATCGCCTGCACTTCCGCACCTGAACCGACCTCCCATCGGCTAAGTATCCCTTGGGCGCTCTTGGCGCCTGTCCTGACTTGCACCTCGCGTGGATAGCCCGCGGGTAGCTCTTGTCTGATTCCGCATGTGCGGTTCTTGCTTGAATGGAGTTTTCATGTCATCCGATCTTATTGGTCCTGGTGGACTTCGCACGCCGTCACGTCGCCGGTTTGTCCAAGGGCTGGCTGCTGGCGGTGCAGCCGCCGCACTGGGTTTGTGGCCCAAGAACAGCTGGGCGCTCAAGGGCCCTGGCAACAACAATGTCCTTTCTGGTACCGAATTCGACCTGGTCATCGGCGAAACACCGATGAACTTCACGGGGCGCACGCGTCCGGCGATTACGGTCAATGGCTCGATCCCAGCCCCGCTGCTGCGCTGGCGCGAGGGCACTACGGTCAACCTGCGCGTGGCGAATGCGCTGCCTGCCGGTTCCATCCACGGCAATGAAACCTCAATCCACTGGCACGGCATAATCCTGCCGGCCAACATGGACGGCGTACCGGGCCTGAGCTTCAACGGCATCGCGCGCGGCGAGGTGTACAACTATCGCTTCACCGTCAACCAAGGCGGCACCTACTGGTACCACAGCCATTCCTCGTTTCAGGAACAGGCCGGCCTGTACGGGCCGCTGATCATCGATCCGATCGCGCCGGAGCCGTTCGCCTACGACCGCGACTACGTCGTGATGCTGTCCGACTGGACCGACCTCGATCCGACTGCGCTGTTTTCGCGCATGAAGAAGATGGCCGGCTACGACAACTACTACAAGCGCACTGTCGGCGATTTCTTCCGCGATGCACAGCAGGATGGATTGAAGGCCACGCTCGCCGACCGGCGCATGTGGGGCGCTATGCGGATGACGCCGACCGACCTGTCGGACGTCAACGCCCACACCTACACCTACCTGATGAACGGGACGACTGCGCTGGGCAACTGGACCGGATTGTTTCGCAGTGGCGAGAAGGTGCGACTGCGCTTCATCAATGGCTCGGCGATGACCTATTTCGATGTGCGCATCCCCGGCCTGAAGATGACCGTAGTCGCCGCCGATGGACAGTACGTGCATCCGGTGACGGTTGACGAATTCCGCATCGCAGTGGCAGAGACCTTCGACGTGATCGTCGAACCGTCCGGGCAGGATGCCTTCACCATCTTCGCTCAGGACTCCGGCCGCACTGGCTACGTCAGCGGCACCTTGGCGGTGCGCGAAGGCCTGCGTGCAGCGGTTCCGGCGGTCGACCCGCGTTACCTCCTCAGCATGACCGACATGGGCATGGACCATGGAAGCATGGGCGGCATGGACATGTCCGGCGGCAAGGGCATGGAAATGAGCTGCGGTGCCAATATGGGCATGGCCGGCATGGATCATGGCTCGGCAACACAGGATTCGAAGCCGGCCAACGCCGACCCCCACGCCGGCCACGACATGGCGGGCATGAAAAGCGGCTCAATGACCGGCATGGGCCCCGAGAGCACGGTCACGCACCCGGCCAGTGAAACGCGTAATCCGCTGATCGACAACCAGGCGATGACCGTCAGCTCGCGGTTGGACGATCCTGGCAACGGCCTGCGCGACAACGGTCGCACGGTGCTCAGCTACTCGATGCTCAAGAGCACGTTCGACGACCCGGACGGCCGCGATCCCGGACGCGAAATCCAGTTGCATCTGACCGGGCACATGGAGAAGTTCGCCTGGGGCTTCAACGGGCAGAAATTCTCCGAGGTAGCGCCTCTGCGGCTCAACTACGGCGAGCGTGTACGTATCGTTCTGGTCAACGACACGATGATGACCCATCCGATCCACTTGCATGGCATGTGGAGCGATGTGGAGGACGACGATGGCAACTTCATGGTGCGTAAGCACACGGTCGACATGCCGCCAGGCAGCAAACGCAGTTACCGCGTGCGCGCCGATGCGCTGGGCCTCTGGGCTTACCACTGCCATCTGCTCTTACACATGGAAGCCGGAATGATGCGTGCCGTACAGGTCGGGGAGGGCATCGCATGAGCGCCTTGAAGATTGGCCTGCTGGGCATCGCGCTGGCATCGGCGTTTCCGGCCATGGCGCAGGAAATGGATCATTCGAAGATGGACCACTCGAAGATGACCATGCCCGTGCCGCCAACGCCGACCGAAGCCAAGCCGGCGCAGAAGAAACCGGCTTCCAAGCCAGTGCCGAAGACGGCCGCCAAGCCGGCGGCCACGGATCCCCATGCCGGACACCAGATGCCTCCGGCCACGACGTCCGAACCTGCCTCGATGCCGATGGATCATTCGAAGATGGACCACGCGATGCCGGAGACGCCATCCGAAACGGAACAAACGATGGATCACGCCGGGATGGGGCACGACATGTCCGACATGTCGATGGAGGCCATGCCCGGCATGCAGCACGGCGATGGGAAGACGGCCTCGGGCGAATTGCACACTCCGATTCCGCCGATCACCGAGGCCGACCGCGCTGCCGCCATGCCGCCAGCCGAGCACATGGAGCACCTCGACAACGCCATCCACAGCTACACGCTGATCAACCGCCTGGAAGGCTGGAATGCCGACCCTGGCAAGGGGCTGGCGTGGGAAGGACAGGGCTGGGTCGGCACCGATCTGGATCGCCTGTGGTGGCGCAGCGAAGGCGAACGCGTCGATGGGCATACCGAATCGGCCGATCTGGAGTTGATGTACGGCCGCAGCTTCACGCCGTGGTGGGACTGGGTCGCCGGCGTGCGCCACGACTTCAAGCCCGGCGACTCGCAGAGCTTCGCCGGGTTCGGCGTGCAGGGGCTGGCGCCGCAGATGTTCGAGGTTTCGGCGATGGCCTATGTCGGCGAACACGGGCAGACCGCGGCCAGGTTCGAGGCTGAGTACGAATTACTGCTGACCAACCGGCTGATCCTGCAGCCGCTGGTCGAGGTGGACTTCTATGGCAAGAACGATCCGTCCCGTGGCATCGGCTCGGGACTGAGCACGGCGGAGGCCGGTCTGCGCCTGCGTTACGAATTTACTCGCAAGTTCGCGCCGTACATCGGCGTAGTTCATGAGCGTACCTTCGGCAATACCGCCGATTTGCGTCGCGATGAAAACGAAAGCGCCAGCGACACGCGTGTCGTCGCTGGCTTCCGCATCTGGTTCTGACAGGGGAAATCACATCATGCCATTCGTGACACGAAAATCACTGCTTACCTTGAGCGTCCTGGCCGGCGTCGCGGTGCTGGCTGTCGCCGGCTTCGTCTGGTCGGGCATCTACAACATCGGCGCCGACGATCAGCACACCCGGCCGGTGTATGCATTGATGGAGACCATGCGCGAGCGCTCCATCGAAGCGCGGGCGAGCAAGCTTAAGGTTCCAGACCTGAAAGATCCCGCGCGCATCACCCAAGGTGCCGGAAACTACAACGCCATGTGTATGGGGTGCCATCTGGCCCCGGGCATGGAAGCAACCGAGATGAGCAAAGGCCTGTATCCAGCGCCGCCCAACCTGACCCAGGAAACCGTCGAGGCAGCCGAAGCCTTCTGGGTGATCAAGCACGGAATCAAGGCTTCAGGTATGCCGGCTTGGGGGAAGAGCATGGAAGACGACTACATCTGGAACATGGCGGCCTTCCTGCAGGAACTTCCCAAGCTCAACGCGCAGCAATACCAGGCATTGGTGGAAAGCAGCGGCGGACACTCTCATGGTGGCGGAGAGACCAAGCCGCATGAACATCCAGAAGGCATTGAAGATGACCACGGAGATGCCGCAGCCGATGAGCATGGCGACATGAAGGGCATGGTGATGGAAGAAGCGAAGCCGCATGCCCATCCGGCAGGCACTCCTCCGCATGACGACGCAGCTGCCGATCATTCCGGCATGAAAATGGACAAGGCGCCAGCGGCCAAGCCGCATTCACATGCGCCCGGAACACCTGCGCACGACGACACCCCGTCAGCTGCAAAGCCCGCAGCGGATGAGCACGCTGGCATGGTGATGCCCGAAACCCAGGCGGAGGATCACAAGAATGATGGCCACCAGCACTAATCAACTCTCTCACAAGGATCATTGGATGAAATTCATCACCGCAATGCTGCTCATGGCGCTGGCTCCCCTGGCGCAAGCGCACGGCCCCGAGACGCATGCCAAGCCGGCCACCGTTGCGATCGAAGCCCAGGCAGCCCCGGCGGTCAAAGTGGTTGAAGAGTTTTCTTCTGCATTGAAGGCGGGAGATCTTGGGCGCGCCGGTGCGCTGCTGGCCGAGGATGTATTGATCCTGGAAAGCGGTGGCGCGGAGCGCTCTAAAGAGGAGTATCTGGGCGGCCATGCCGGACACGATGCTGAGTTCCTCAAGACAGCTCAGATCCAACTGGTCCATCGCACCGCCCGACGGGAAGGCGGTCTTGCCTGGGTGGGTACCGAAAGCGAATTGCATGCATCCAAGGACGGCAAGCCGATGGCGCTACTGAGCACCGAAACGATGGTGCTCAAAAATACGCCCAACGGCTGGCGCATCGTTCACATCCACTGGTCCTCGCGACCGAAGAAATGAAGGAAGAGCTTCTATGAACATAAATCGGGTTAGGTCGCTATCTCTTTTGGTCATCGTGGCGGGCCTGAGTGCCTGCGCACCCACCACGGGAGCACCAATCGCCGTAGTTGCTGCGGTTGAGCAGAGCGCAGAGGCCCACGGGTTGGCGGTTGCCTTGGTGCACAAGAGCCCGACTTGCGGATGTTGTGGTCTATGGGTGGATCATTTGAAAGAGGCTGGTTTTCAAGTTGAGGTCAGGAACAACGAGGATGTGATGCCGGTGAAGCAGCGATTGGGCGTGCCCTACGGCAAAGGCTCATGCCACACGGCCGAGATCGCAGGCTATGTCATCGAAGGCCATGTGCCCGCTGAGGACATCAAACGCCTGCTGGCTGAGAAGCCTGACGCCAAGGGTCTGGTGCTGCCGGGAATGCCCATGGGCTCTCCTGGAATGGAAGGCGCAGAGGGGACAGCCAAGCCTTATACGGTGGAATTGGTGGGACGAGATGGCACGACGAGCCCATTCAGCCAGCACTGACAAATTGACCTTGACTCTGGACTACGGTCCAGAGTGCAGACTGTGGTCAGTGAAATTGGAGGTGCGATTTATGAAGATCGGTGAATTGGCCCAGAAGGCCGAAGTCAACATAGACACGGTGCGCTACTACGAGCGGCAAGGGCTGTTACCGGAGCCCCAGCGACTGCGTTCGGGCTATCGACAATATGAGCTGGGGGACGTCTCTCGCCTGCGCTTCGTGCGCCGCGCCAAGGCCCTCGGGTTCACTTTGCAAGAGATCCGCGATTTGCTGGAACTGTCGAGCCATCGCGAAAAAGACATGGCGGGCATGAAGACCACCGCTATGGAGAAACTTGCTGATGTCGAAGAGAAGCTGGCCGAACTCACTCGAATTCGCGATGGCCTGAAAATGCTCGTTGACTCGTGCCCAGGCCATGGTGCTTTGGAACAATGCCCAATCCTCAATGCCTTGGCGAAGGATCCGGCATGAATACCCATTCCAACCATGACCACGGGGAGACATCCTCAGGCGGATCTTGCTGTGCTTCCAAAACACCGACGACAACCGTTGGGACGGTCGTCGATCCGGTCTGCGGCATGACGGTGGATCCTGCGACGACGATGCATCATGCGACGCACCAAGGCGCGGACTATCACTTCTGCTCGGCGCGTTGCCGCGAACGCTTTATTGCGGAGCCGAAAAAGTATCTCTCGCCCGAGCCGAAGGCTCCCGATAAGGGCGACGGAGCAGCGTCCTTGGGCGCCTCCTGCTGCTCAAAAACTCCCGAGACAACGGTTGGTGCGGCTGTTGATCCAGTGTGCGGCATGACCGTGGACCCTGCGACAACGGTGCATCATGCGGCGCATCAAGACACCGACTATCATTTCTGCTCTGCGAAGTGCCGCGAGCGCTTCATTACAGAGCCTCAGAAATATCTATCGCCCGAGCCGAAGGCCACGGAGATAGCTGCGCCAGCGGGCACCATCTATACCTGTCCGATGCATCCCCAGATCCGCCAGGAAGGCCCGGGCACGTGCCCCATTTGCGGCATGGCGTTGGAGCCGGAAATGCCGAGTCTGGAAGACGAGGACAATCCGGAACTGCGTGATTTCACCCGGCGCTTCTGGTGGACCCTGCCGCTCACGATCATCGTGTTGGCCCTGGCCATGCTGGGGCATCGCATTAGTTTCCTCTCGACCGAGGCGCGCACCTGGATCGAGCTGGTGCTCAGTGCGCCCGTCGTGCTCTGGGCAGGCTGGCCGTTCTTTGAACGTTGTATCCAATCGATCCGCAATCGCAGTCCGAATATGTGGACCCTGATCGGGATCGGTGTGGCCTCGGCGTTTGGATACAGTGTGGTGGCCACATTAGCCCCAGATCTCTTTCCTGCCTCTTTCCGTGAACATGGCCGTGTTGGTGTTTACTTTGAAGCAGCCGCAGTGATTGTGTCGCTGACCCTGTTGGGTCAGTTGCTGGAGCTTCGCGCGCGTTCCAAGACCTCGGCAGCCATCAAGGCCTTGCTGGGTCTGGCACCAAAAACCGCACGGCGGATTACTGACGCTGGTGTGGAAGAGGACATTCCCCTGGACCATGTCCATGTGGGCGATCGTCTGCGGGTGCGTCCGGGCGAGAAGGTGCCCGTGGATGGAACGGTGCTGGAAGGCCGTAGCAACATTGACGAGTCCATGCTCACGGGCGAGCCTATTCCGGTAGAAAAAGACGAGGGTGCCAAGGTCATTGGCGCAACCCTCAATGGCACAGGCAGCCTGATCGTCCGTGCTGACCAAGTAGGCTCGGCCACCATGCTCTCGCAGATCGTGCAGCTGGTAGCCCAGGCGCAGCGCTCACGCGCGCCCATGCAGCGGATGGCGGACAAGGTGGCTTTCTGGTTTGTGCTCGCCGTGCTTAGTGCGGCGGTATTGACCTTCCTGGGCTGGGGCTTGTTCGGTCCTGAGCCTTCGTGGACTTACGCCGTGCTCAATGCGGTCTCGGTGCTGATCATTGCCTGTCCCTGTGCGTTGGGCTTGGCGACCCCGATGTCGATCATGGTGGCCACGGGCCGGGCGGCGCAGGTGGGTGTGCTGTTTAAAGATGCTGAAGCCATCGAGCAACTGCGCAAGATCGATACCTTGATCGTCGACAAGACCGGCACCCTCACCGAAGGCCGCCCTACTTACCGGGAGATCATTACAGCCAACGATTTTACCGAAGACCAGGTATTGCAATGGGCGGCAAGCCTGGAGCAGGGCAGCGAGCACCCGCTGGCCGAAGCGATCTTGGCTGAGGCCAAGAACCGCGGACAAATGCTGATCGCCACTCAAGAGTTCAACTCGATTACTGGGCGAGGCGTGCAAGGCCAAATCGAAGGCCGGGTGCTGGCGCTTGGCAATCAAGCGCTCATGACTAGTGTGGGCGCGGATATCGCTCCGGTGGCAGACGCGGCTGAACGTCTTCGCAAGCAAGGCGCGAGCGTCATGTTCCTGGCCGTCGACGGACGCCTGGCCGGTGCCGTTGCAGTGGCCGACAAGATCAAGGACACCACGCTTCAAGCGCTGAACGCCTTGCGTGCTGATGGACTGAGGATCGTCATGGCTTCTGGTGATGCCCAGGGCACTGCAGAGGCGGTGGGGTATACCTTGGGCATTGAAGAAGTGCACGGTCAGGTTCGACCGCGAGACAAGGTCGAGCTGGTCAACAAGCTAAAGGCCGAGGGTCGTCGTGTGGCCATGGCAGGTGATGGAATTAACGATGCCCCTGCACTGGCCGCGGCCGATGTCGGGATTGCCATGGGAACGGGCACTGATGTCGCGATGTCCAGTGCGCAGATCACTTTGGTCAAGGGCGATCTGACCCGCATTGTGCAGGCCCGGGCTATCTCCAACGAAACCGTCGCCAACATGAAGCAAAACCTCGGGTTTGCGTTTCTCTACAACGCCCTGGGAGTGCCGATTGCGGCAGGCGTGCTCTATCCCGTGTTCGGGTTGCTGCTTAGCCCGATGATCGCGGCTCTGGCCATGAGTCTGAGCTCTGTCTCTGTCGTTACCAACGCGTTGCGACTGGGGAAGATGTCCTCCAAGCAAGCACATATTGCTCCAGCCGATGAACCGGCTAAGAGCGCTTCTTGCCACTAACCAAAGGAGTTGTCTGATGAAAATGTTGCACTCTGCTCTCGCTATCTCACTGTTGCTTGCCTCCGGTTCCGCCCTGGCTGCCGATCCGGCAAAAACTGACAAACCCACTGCAGCCCAACCCATGGATCACAGCAAGATGGGCATGTCGCATGGCCAGATGGATCACAGCAAAATGACGGGTGATGCCTTCGCCAAGCTCGATACCAACAAGGATGGGAAATTGTCAAAGATCGAGATGGCCAAGGATCCAAAAGCGGCCCATTTCTCCATGCTCGATTCTGACAAGAATGGCAGCCTGAGTCCCGCTGAGTTCGCCAAGGCCAGCGGTATGTAATCGATCGGTTGAGCGGACTAGGCGCGGAACAACTTCGCGCCTGGTCTGCTTTTTTCGGGAAGTTCACGCTTGTAACGCAATGAGGTGATCTATGGAAACGATGCATAAAGGCCAGCATGGGAAGCAGGGCCATTACGGCCGTTTACTCTTGATGACGGCACTCTCGTTCGTGGCGATGTTCATCCTGATGTATGCGATGGTCGACCGCTTCGCCAACGTCTACGCCAATTTCAACCAGGTTTACATGGCGGGCCTGATGGCCGCGCCCATGGTGCTCATCGAAATGGCGCTCATGCGCAGCATGTATCCCAACGCCAAGCTCAATGGAGTGATCATCCTCGCCACACTGTTGGTGATGATCCTGTGCTGGGTCTTCATTCGCCAGCAAACTGCGATCTCTGACAATCAGTTCGTCAGATCCATGATCCCCCACCATGCGGGAGCGGTATTGATGTGCGAAGAGAACCAGCTCAAAGACCCTGATCTTGTGCAGTTGTGCCAAGAGATCATTTCATCCCAGAAGGCTGAGATTGCCTTGATGACGTCGAAGCTGCAATAGGTTTAGTAAATCGTCCACGATCGTCTGCTCAAAGCCCATGAGGCCCTGGCCGAGTCCGTGTGGCCCGCCGGTCATACTCAAGGCCACCCGTGAACTGCTGGCCAAGCTGGGCATACCGTACAGCCAAGTAACGTATGACGATTTCGACGTCTGAATGAACTACCCGCGGCCACAAGCGCCGGCTGAGAAATTGCGTACCGGAATTTTTTCCAGTGCTCGTCCTAGTGCAGGGACGACATTAGCTTGAGCCTGTCTAATGAAACAACGAGTGCCACGGTGACCTCAGCGCTGGATGAATGGTTCATTTCGCATGTCTTGCCGCTGGAAGGCTTGATCCACGCCTTCCTGCGCCGGCACGGACATGATGACAGTGAGGTCCCTGATCTGCGGCAAGAGGCCTACACACGCATCTACGAGGCCGCACGCAGGGGCCTTCCCGTGCAGGCCAAGCCCTTTGTAATGACCACCGTACGCAACCTGTTGATTGATCGCATCCGTCGCTCGCGCATCGTGTCCATCGAAGCGATGGCCGATGTGGAGCAGGTGGCGGGGCAAGCCGATGAGGTCACCCCCGAACGACACTTGGGCGCGCGTGATGAGCTGCGTCGCTTGCAGCTTGGCTTGCAGAAGTTGCCGACCAAATGCCGACAGATCGTGGAACTGCGCAAGATCTACGGGCTTTCCCAGCGCGAAGTGGCGACCCGACTAGGTATCACGGAAGATACCGTGGAGCGGCAGACGTTGCTGGGCATGCGGGCACTGGCCGATTTCATGCTCGGCGGCACCGGCAAGATCCAGCGCCCGCCCAGGCGCTTCAACAAGGAACGTTTTCACCCATGACTCCGCACAATGATATCGAACAGGTTGCGGCGCAGTGGATCAATCGCGCCGAGTCTGTGGACTGGCGTCCGCAGGACCAAGCGCAGTTGGACGCGTGGCTGGAGCAAGACACGGCCCATCGCGTGGCATGGTTACGCCTGAAATCGATCTGGCAACGGGCGGATCGGTTGGCTGCGGTCAGGGGCACGCAGCCCCCGCGTCTACGGCGCCGGGTGATCTCCACCCGTTGGGCTGTCGCCGCTACCGTGGCCTTGGTGGCCGTGCTCACCCATGCCTTCTGGTTGGGAAATGGCTCTCGCTACAGCACCGAGGTGGGTGGCAGGGAGGTGGTCGCGCTGTCCGACGGCTCACGATTGGAACTCAACACCCGTACCGCACTGCGCGTACAGGTGGACCCGAAAGTGCGTCATGTATGGTTGGACAGCGGAGAGGCCTTCTTCGATGTGAAGCCGGATCCCAAGCATCCGTTCGTGATCCATGCCGGTGACTACAAGGTCGTGGTACTGGGAACCAGGTTCTCCGTCAGGCAAGAGCGGGGACGTCTGGAAGTGGCGGTATTGGAGGGCAAGGTGCGAGTGGAGCCGCGGGTAGCCAATCCTGGAAGGCCACCGGTCATCGTCCAGGGCGGCGGACTGCTCTACAGCAAGCTCACGGGTACGGTGGTGGCGCTCAATGCGGAAGACAAGGTCCGCAGGTCATTGAGCTGGCGTCACGGTACGCTGGAATTTGATCAATCCACCTTGGCGGATGTGGCGGTCCAGTTCAACCGTTACAACGACAAGCAACTGGTGATCTTGGATCCGGAAACGGCTCAGATTCGTGTGGGTGGAAGCTTCGATGCCACCGGCGTGGATGCCTTTGCGCGTTTGCTGGCCAATGGATTCAACCTGCGCGTGGAGACCCAGGACAATCAGATCCGGGTCTCCCAGCCTCGGTGAGCGATTCATGCGTGTCGACATCAATCTGAAACATTTCGTACCGGAACAGCGCTGCACTCTCGTCTAAGACATCAGGCCGATTTGCGCCAACCTGGGGAAACTGCATGGCACGTACGAAAGTGGCGAAGACAGCTTTGGCTGTGATTTGTGGGCTGGTCATCGCGGCGTCGGCCGCGGCACAAACAAGCAGCTTCGATATTCCAGAGGGGGATCTGAAGGTCGCACTTGAGGCCTATGCCAAGCAGTCGGGGGTACGCCTGGTGTACTTGAGCGAGGACGTGCGTAATCGGCGCACCTCCGGGGCGCGCGGTGACCTGTCGCAGGATGCGGCGCTTTCTCGGTTGCTCACCGGAACGGGCCTGACCGTCAAGCGCGATCAGAGCGGTGCATTGGCGATCGTGCGCGAGGGCGCAGCCACGCCTGCGCCCAGCAATCGAAACACTCCCTCCTCCGGTCTAGGGCAAGCAGGATCGGAAACGTATGTCTCCACCGAGTCCATCGGTTCCGACAAAGCCACGGCGTCGACCGCTACACCCACCACCTTCGATGCTGTCCAAGTGACGGGCAGCCACATCAAGCGCGCACAAATGTCCGGTGTGGGCCCCATGACGGTCATTGATGCGGAAACCATCCAGAGCTCAGGGGCCGTGTCAGTGGAGACGCTGCTACAACGGCTGCCGGCCTCGGCCGGTGCGGCTGGCTCGCAATCCAACAACTTCTGGACCGGTAACGGTAACGGCACCACCCAGATCAACCTGCGCGGCCTGGGTGTGAACCGCACCCTGGTGCTGCTCAACGGCCGTCGCGTGGTCAACGGCGGCACCGGCGCCAATAACTCGGTCGATCTGAACATCGTTCCGCTGGCGTTGGTGGATCGCATCGAGATCTTGAAGGATGGCGCTTCTGCTATCTACGGTGCCGATGCGGTCGCCGGTGTGGTGAACATAATCACCCGCAAGGAGATGGACGGAGTCGAGCTCTCCATGCGCTACGGCCAGACCTTCAAGGGCGATGGCGAGATCGGCTCATTCAACCTGGCCTTCGGTACCACTGGTGAACGCAGCTCGATGTCCGGCGCGCTGACCTATGCCGAGAGCGGCACCATCACCATGGCCTCGCGGGCCCCGTGCCCGCTGGGGGTTGTCGCCGGCTCGCTGCAATGTGTGGGCAACTCCTCCACGATCGGCGGCCGCGCGCGTCTGGCCGATGGGCGCGTGGTGAACTTCAACCAGGACCCTAGCGGCGATCCACGTTCCTACGAGCTTTACGATCCGGCTAGGCACAACTACAACTACAACCTGCTGCTCAATGCGGTCAACCCAATCAAGCGGATTGGCCTGAGCGGCTTCGGCCAGTTCGACCTGACCGAGAACACGCGGCTTTTCACCGAGTTGATGGCCACCAACCGGCAGTCCAACCAGCGTGCCTCGCCCAATACGCTGGGCGTCTACCGCACCATTCGCATAGCGGCCACCAATCCCACCAATCCGACCGGCCAGAATCTGACGCTGGAACGACGTCGTCTGGAAGAGGCGGGAGCGCGTATCACCGAGCAGGAGGTCGACACCTTTCGTACCGTCCTGGGCTTGGAAGGGCAGTGGGGCGATAGCTGGGCGTGGAATGTGGCAATGAATTGGGGCCGTAACTCGGCTACCGACAGTTCGACCAACATCGCCAACCTGGATCGGGTGGAAAACACGCTCAACACCAGCCTGTGCAGCAATACCCCTGGCGCGGCCATTCCCTGCGGCAACTATCTGGGTTACGGCAACCTGACTCCGGAAGTGCTGGACTACATCTTGTTCACCCAGCGCGGCTCCGGCGGCAACAGCCAGCAGGGCTTCAATGGCACCATTTCCGGCTCGTTGTTCGATCTGCCTGCCGGCAGCGTGGCCTTCGCCTCCGGTGTCGAGTTCCGCAAGGAGCGCGGCTGGCTCTACCCTGATCCGCTGGTCGTCAATGGCAGCGCCAACATCGTGCGCCAGGATCCCATCGAAGGTGAGTACTCGGCCAAGGAAGTTTTCGTGGAGTTTGCAGTCCCGCTGCTGCAGGACATCCCACTGGTGGACTACGCCACCTTGAACCTGGCAGGTCGCTACTCGGACTACGATCTGTTCGGCAGTGATACGAACTACAAGATCGGGCTGGACTGGCAGGTCGCCGAACCGCTGAAGATCCGCCTCAATTACGCTACGGCATTTCGCATTCCCAGCATCCCCGAACTGTTCGGTGGTATCGGGCAAGGGAGCCTGACCACGCTGGATCCGTGCAGCAACTGGAATGCCCTACCAGCGGACTCGGTGATCCGCGCCAACTGCCAAGTCGCTGGCGTTCCCGCTAATTTTCGTCAGCTGGGCAATACGATTCTCACCACTACTGGCGGCAACCCCGACCTCAAGCCTGAGGACGCTCGCACATTCACTGCTGGCTTTGTGTGGACGCCAGGCTTTGCGCCTGGGTTGATGCTGACAGCGGATTACTACCGCATCCGCATCGAGAACGCGATCCGAAGCATCGAAGGCTCGGTCAAGCTGCGCGCTTGCTACACCACTCCCAACCTGGCGCATCCGTTCTGCTCTCCTGCCAACTTCACACGAGACCCGGTGACCGGCGAGGTCAATTACCTGTCCTCCCAGCAGGTCAATGCGGCCAGCGAAGAGTCCGAGGGCGTGGATATCGGTGTGCTGTACCAGTTCGACCTTGCAGGCTGGCAGACCAGCGCCAGCCTGGATGCGTCATACCTGGAACGCTATGACGTTACCCCTTTTGTTGGCGCAACCACCATCGAATACGCCGGAAAGATCACCAGCGGACTCGGCAGCTACACCCAGTGGCGAGGCTTGGGGTCCTTGCGCATGGGCAAGAATCGGTGGACCGGTGTCTATTCGGCGCAGTACATCGGCAGCGCCGACGACATCATTGCCGTGCCGGGCACGATCGGCTCGCGTGCCCCCAGCGTGCTGTACCACAACTTGCAGCTGAGCTACGGCATCAAGAAAAAGTGGGATATCTCTGCTGGTGTGGAGAACGTCTTTGATCGGAAGGCTCCGTTCATCCAGAACAATCCCAACGCCAACACCGACACCATGACCTACGACCTGCTGGGTCGCCGCTGGAATGTTCGATTCGGCTACCACTGGTAAGCGGCATTCCATCCAAGGAGAACACACTTCATGAAAGCAACACGAGCCACAGCTGTCCTTTTATTCATGGCATTCGCGAGCAGTGCGGCTGCCCACGAACTTTTCGTCTCCTTCGCACAATCTTCCGCGGGAAGTGGAGAAGCCAATACCGCCGTCGTCAGTAACGGTACTTTCGATGAGAGCGCAGGTGCCGTTACGAGGGCACGGCTACACGATGTGTCTCTGTATCAGGGCGGCGCCATGGTCAAGCCTGATCTGGCCACCTGGAAGGAGATAGGCAAGCTTAGCCAGCTGACAGTGCAGCCCGCAGGCGAGGGCACCTATCTGCTGGGCATCTCCACCATGGCCTCCACCAGCACGCGCACGGCCCGCGAATTCGGCACGTATCTGGAACTGGAAGATCTGCCTGATACGTTGGCCACCTATGACGCCAAGAAGTATCCCAAGGGCGTCACGTACAGCTATACCAAGCATGCGCGCGCCATCGGACAAGCGGGAGCGAAGCTGACTGACGACTATTCCGCTTCCCTGGCTTATCCGCTGGAGATCCGGTTGCTGCGCAACCCTGGCGACGTGAAGGTGGGCGAGAAGCTTACTTTCCAGGTATTGCATGACGGTAAGCCCGTGCCCAACTTGCGCGCCTACGTGGGGCATCGCGCTGATGCGCCGACAAAAGGCGGCCATGGCAGCGCGACATTGCTGCGTACCAATGTCCAGGGTCAAGCGAGCTTCGATGTGACCACGGCGAAGACCTGGTACATCCATGCCAACCACATGGTGCCATCCACTCAGAAGGGCCTGGATTTCATCTCCGATCGGGCATCACTGACCTTCGAAATCCTGAAGCACGACGGGCACTGATAGGCACGTCAGCGGTTCTCTCTCCTTTAACGCCAGTCATGTCTTCTTGCATGACTGGCTTTTTCTATAGAAGTTGACTTCAGGGTCTCCCACTCCATTGGCAGATTCCTCGTTTCGAGATGCGGGCAGCTCGCGTCGCCCACCAGATAGAGCGCCGCCGGAATCATCAGCATCGATAGCGGCGGCGGTCAGACCTCGGTCATTCACTACCGCTACAACCATGCCGGAATCTCGATGTTCGGCGGTCTGTCGATCAGCCCCAAGCGCTATCGCGACAGCCTCTAAGCTCTGGACCCGTTGCAGCATGCCAAAAAAGGTCTAAACCAGGAGGTGGGTGGATTATGCGGACGATCCGTCATCCTGCTCGATGCCAACCTTTCGTATACCACTGGTAATTCTGTGGATTAAACGGGCTGCCACACGCGCAGTTTCATCATTCCTATCGTTGGGGGGTGACAGTTCTGCGACATCCAGCAATAGAACTTTTCCAGTGGTAACTATCGCATCTAGCAGTAACTCGAGCGCTTCTTGGCTCACTCCGCGAGCGCTGGGGGCACTCACGCCTGGGGCGGTTGCAGCGGGTAGAACATCCAAGCACACGGTCAGATAGATGACATCTGCATCGGCCAACCAGGAGAGTAATTCTTCGACTCGCTCATTGAGCTCAAGGAGGCTCAACTGGTCATCGCGATAGTAATGCACGCCGTATGCTTGTGCGGCTGAGAACAAGCTTCTGGTGTTGGCTGAGGCGCTTACTCCAAGGCAAATGTAATCCAAAGGTAAGCCGATTGTGCTTGCGTGGCGCAAGGCTTGGAGAAAGGAAGTTCCCGAACTCGCAAGCTCTTGTTCTCTCAGATCGAAGTGTGCATCAAGATTAACGATTGCCACACGCGGTCTGGATTGTCGCAAGTGCTGGGTCAAGCCGAGGTAGCTTGCATACGCAATCTCATGACCGCCACCCAATCCCACCACCAAGTGTCCGGCGTCCAAGAGGCGGCAGACACAAGAGGAAAAGCGCGACTGCGCCCCTTCTAGGTCGCCATCCAGGCAGTGCACGTCTCCGCAGTCATAGAGGGGCGCGGCATCGAGGACTGGTAGATTGGACATCATCTTGCGCAGCGCAGAAGGGCCCACAGCTGCACCCACACGCCCACCATTTCTGCGGACGCCCTCATCGCACGCAAAGCCCAAGATGGCGGTGCCGGGCGCGCCGTGAATTCCTAAGGGCTGGATAACCTGATGCCAACGGCGGGAATCGCCCTTGGTTTCGGGATCGACCCGCCCCGTCCATCCCAAGGGCATCAAAGCTAGTGTTCCAAGGGGAGTGATAGAAACTGATCCAGCTTCCCAATGGATATCAGGGCCTCGGCCTTCTGCATATCAGGGGCTAAGTAGCGATCTTCCCCATAATGAGGGACGATCTCGCGAACACATTTCCTAACGGCCTCAAGCGCTGAGGAAGAGAGTAGGGGATGGCGAAAGTCGAGACCTTGGCAGGCCGCCAACAACTCAATAGCAACGATCCGCCGCACATTGTCCGCGACATTGAGTGCTTTCCGAGCGGCAAAGGTCGCCATACTTACGTGATCTTCCTGGTTTGCTGAGGTCGGCAACGAGTCGACGCTGGCCGGATGCGCCAGCGTTTTGTTCTCACTGGCTAAGGCGGCTGCGGTTACGTGAGCGATCATGAAGCCGGAGTTAAGTCCAGGCTCAGCCACCAGGAAGGGTGGCAGGCCCGAGATGCTGGCGTCTATCAGCAATGCGATGCGGCGTTCGGACAGTGCCCCAATTTCGGCGGTGGCAATGGCAATCTGATCCGCACATAGGGCAACAGGCTCTGCGTGGAAGTTGCCACCTGAAATCACCTCACCTGTGTCGGCGAAGATCAAGGGATTATCAGAGACCGCATTGGCCTCTATCAATAGTGTCCTCGCAGCTTGGGCAAGTTGATCCCGGCACGCCCCCATCACTTGAGGCTGGCAGCGAAGGCTGTAGGGGTCTTGCACGCGGTTGTCGTTGTGCCGGTGCGACTCACGGATGGCGCTTCCCGCAAGCAAGCGGCGATAGACCTCGGCCACTTCGATCTGCCCGGGTTGTCCGCGTACTTCATGGATACGAGGGTCGAACGGCGCGTCCGACCCACAGGCTGCATCCACACTCAAAGCGCCGGTTACCACGGCTGCGGCGAATACCTGCTCGGCAGCGAAAAGAGCCATCAGCGCGATGCCGGCAGAAACCTGTGTGCCGTTGAGAAGAGCCAGACCTTCTTTGGCTGCCAGGCGAATTGGCGCAAGCCCTGCCCGACGAAGCGCCTCAGCTGCAGGTAGCTCCTCGCCATGCATGCGCGCTTGGCCTTCGCCCATCGCAGCCAAGGCCAGATGGGCGAGGGGCGCCAGATCACCCGAGGCACCAACCGAGCCTTGCGCCGGGATACAAGGCCAAATTTGTGCGTTGTACAGGTTGACCAAACTGTCTAGCAACTCTGGCCGCACACCTGAGTAGCCGCGAGCGAGTGAACTGATTTTCAAAGCAAGGATAAGTCGCACTGAGGCATCTTCGAGCAACGGGCCCATGCCCGCTGCATGCGATCGCACGAGATTTGTTTGCAGTTGTTCGAGTTGCTCGACAGGGATGTGGATCTTTGCGAGCTTCCCAAAACCGGTGTTGATCCCGTATGCCGGCTGGCCAGCGGCGACAATCTTGTGAACTGCTTCCGCACAGGCCTTGACGCCAGGTCTGCAGCTTTCATCCAGCTGGATCGGCTCAAATCTTTCTGCAATCAAGCGGAGCTGGGAAAAGCTCAACTTTCCGGGGGCGAGGGTGAGCATGCGGGTCTTATCCGGTTATGGAGGGAAGATTGAGTCCGTGGGTCCGCGCGCACTCTTTGGCGAGCTCGTAGCCCGCATCGGCATGTCGCATCACTCCGGTTGCAGGGTCATTCCACAGGACACGAGCCAGCCGCTTATCTGCCGCTTCGCTGCCGTCGCAAACAATGACCACACCAGAATGCTGAGAGAACCCCATCCCGACGCCACCGCCGTGATGCAGGCTTACCCATGTCGCGCCACCTGAGGTGGCGAGCAGTGCATTAAGCAACGGCCAATCGGAGACGGCATCGGACCCATCGAGCATCGCCTCTGTTTCCCGATTCGGGCTCGCTACTGACCCGCAGTCAAGATGATCGCGGCCAATGACGATGGGTGCTTTGAGTTCGCCGTTGCGCACCATCTCGTTGAAGGCAAGTGCTGCGCGATGCCTCTCTCCCAGGCCCAGCCAGCAGATCCTCGCCGGTAGCCCTTGGAAGGCGATCCGCTCGCGAGCTTGGTCTAGCCACCGATGCAAAGGTGCGTTATCTGGGAAAAGTTCCTTAACCTTTTGGTCCGTTTTGTAGATGTCTTCTGGATCACCGCTGAGGGCGACCCAGCGGAATGGCCCCATACCCCGGCAAAACAAAGGTCTGATGCACGCCGGAACGAAACCTGGGAAATCGAAAGCATCGGCCACGCCTCGGTCAAGCGCGACCTGCCGGATATTGTTGCCGTAGTCGATGGTGGGAACGCCCATCCGGTGAAAATCGAGCATTGCGCGAACGTGAGCCACACAGGACTGACCGGCAGCATCCACCAGGGCCTTGCGCTGACTATCGGTGCCATCACGTGCGACTTCCCACTCGGCAACGTTCCACCCCATCGGCAGATAGCCGTTGATAAGGTCGTGAGCGGAAGTCTGATCGGTGACTGCGTGAGGCCGCGCAACCCCTCGCCGTGCAAGTTCGACGAAACGCGGTAACAACTCAGCAGCGTTGCCAACAAGCCCTACCGAAACCGGCTCGTTGGCGTTTTGGATGATGTCCAAGGCCTGCTCGATGCTATGGGCCTTATAGTCCACATAGCGCGTGCGTATACGAAAGTCGATACGCGATTCCTGACACTCGATAACGATGCTGCTGGCGCCTGCCAGAGTGGCTGCTAGCGCTTGCGCGCCGCCCATTCCACCCAGACCGGCCGTCAGGATCCATTTGCCGGACCAATCGCCGCCGTAATGCTGGCGCCCCAGCTCGACAAAGGTTTCGTAGGTACCTTGGACGATGCCTTGCGAACCAATATAAATCCAGGAGCCGGCCGTCATCTGGCCATACATCATCAAACCCTTCTTATCGAGTTCGTTGAAATGTTCCCAAGTCGCCCAATGGGGCACCAAGTTGGAATTCGCTATCAGGACCCGCGGTGCGTCGGTATGGGTGCGAAACACCCCAACCGGTTTGCCTGACTGGATCAAAAGCGATTCGTCATCTCCCAGATCACGCAATGCTTCCAGAATGCGGTCAAAGCATTCCCAGTTGCGCGCCGCGCGCCCAATACCGCCGTAGACCACCAGATCACCCGGACGTTCGGCTACCTCTGGGTCCAAATTGTTCTGAAGCATCCGATAAGCCGCTTCAGTTAGCCAGCTTTTGCAATGCAGATGGGTGCCACGCGGAGCACGCACGGTGCGCGCGCCGGACGCTAAGGCCGGTGCTGGGGTGACCATGGAGTTTTCCTATGAAGTAGGTGAGCTACCCACCTGAAACGAACCGACGAAGCGGTAGCGCGAGGCGGGATAGGTAAGGCGGACATAACTGGCAACGTGGCCTCTGGACCAGGTGCGGCGGGTCAGCACAAGGACAGGATCGCTCTCCGCGATCTCCAGTTGCGCACACAGACGTTTGTTGGCTACTTCTGCATCGATCACATGCTCAGTTCGCTCCAATGGTGCAACCCGCATGAGGTACTGATGTGGGATTTCAGTTTGGAAATCGATGGACAGATACCCTGGTGCAGAGATTGGATTTACGAAACGATCTTCCAATTGCAGGGGCTTCCCATTGGCCGTGTGTAGTAATCGGGTATGGAACAGTTCGGTCCCGGGCTCCAACCCGAAGTGATTCGTAACCGCTGGCCGGGCCAATACTGCTTCGCTTGTGAGCACCCTTACGCTGTGGATCTGGCCCCGCGCCGAAATTTCATCGCGGATGCTTCGTACTTCAAATAGCGCAGATTCCGCTTTGGGTCCGGCGACAAAGGTTCCTACACCTTGGACTCTGGACAGGACACCAGAGTCGGTCAATTCACGTAGTGCACGATTGACGGTCATGCGTGAGACACCGAACTTTAGGACGAAGTCGTGTTCACTGGGAACGCGGCTCAACGGTGGCCAATCGCCATTGGTTACGTGGCGCAAGATGTAGTGCTTGAGCTTTACGTATTGCGGTTTGGGCTGGTCCATCTTCTTAGCATGGCATGTCTATACAACCACTGCCAACGACTTCGATGCTGTATCGCACAAAAAAGTTGCAATCAAATTATTGGCATGTTATTGCTGTTGTATAGACAACCCATGGCTCGCCCCCGCCAATGCCGTCAATGCGCCACTTACTGCGAATTTTCCTGATCCTCGCGCTATGCGCCGACGGAGTTACGGGAGCATGGGCAGCGACGCGGATGGCGGTTAAGCAGGCTTCGCAAACCAACTTGGCAGCGGCAGGCATAAAGGCAAAGTCCGATTGCGACACGGATGCACGCCATCGCAAGGAATCCGCATCCACGCCGGCAACTACGCCCGCACAGGATCAAGATGAACACGAGGACTGCGACTGTGGAACAAGTGCGTCTTGCGCGTGCGGCTGCATGCTCACCTTCCATCCAGGACGTACAACGCCGCTCTTTGCTGCTCAGCATGCGCTAGTGTCGGTCTATCTGCCGCCGCCGCTGTTGCCAGCTGTCCATACCGAAGTTTCCTGGGTTTTTCGACCTCCGATCTGCTGAGCTTGTTCCGTCGCCCGGTGTTGGGCGACGCGCTTTTGCTGTCCTGTGATCGTCTTCAGCTCTGCGAGCCTTCGGCGTCAGGACTCAACCTGAACAAGTCAAACCCAATCGGGGAGAGAACCCATGTCTTTCAAACGCAATCCGCTAGCAGCGGCCGTTGGTATGTTGTTGTGCGCCGGCTTTGTCGGCTCGGCGCAGGCTCAGGAAACCACTGTCACGGATGATCAAGCCAAGACCTTGGATACTGTCCAAGTCACGGGTAGCCACATCAAACGACTGCAAATTTCTGGTGTCGGACCGGTAACAGTGGTCGACGCTGAGGCCATCGAGCGCTCTGGCGCCACATCGGTGGAAACTTTGTTGCAACGTCTTCCTGCCTCGGCAGGTTTCGCAGGTAGTCAAACCAATGCTTACTGGGCCGAGAATGGATATGGCACAACCCAGGTGAACTTGCGTGGGCTAGGTATCAATCGAACCTTGGTGCTTCTCAATGGTCGCCGCGTGGTGAATGGCGGCACTGGTGCCAACAGCTCCGTCGATCTGAATATCATTCCGGTGGCACTGATTGAACGAATTGAAGTCTTGAAAGATGGCGCATCGGCCATCTACGGTGCCGATGCCGTGGCCGGCGTGGTGAACATCATCACCAAGAAGGGTTACGACGGTGCCGAAGCCAGCGTGCGTTACGGGCAGACCTTTGAGGGAGACGGTGAAGAGAGCTCTTTCGATTTGGCATGGGGCACGACCAGCGATCGAGGCTCGTTGATGGCCGGTCTTAGCTATTCCGAGGGAGGGACGGTCAACATGGCCTCGCGCGCACCCTGCGGCCTTGGTGAGGTGGATGGGAGGCTTGAGTGCGTAGGTAGCTCAACCACTATCGGCGGACGAGCCCTGCTCGCCGATGGCAGCCGGGTGAACTTCAATCAAGACCCCAATGGAGACGGCGATTTTTACGAGCCGTATTCCGCAGCGTTACACAACTACAACGGCAATCCTACTCTTAACGCGGTCAACCCGATCAAGCGCTTGAGTTTTAGCTTGTTTGGCGATACTTCCTTGAGCGAAGACGTCAGCCTTTTCACAGAGCTAATGTTTACCAATCGTCAATCCGATCAGCTGGCGACCCCGGGTGGCTTGGGCGTATACCGACCAATCAATATCGCGGCCGACCACCCCACCAACCCGACGGGCCAGGACTTGCTCTTGCAGCGCCGGCGCTTGGAAGAGGCAGGTCCGCGTGAGTTCTATCAAGAAACCGATACCTTCCGTGCGGTGATCGGCTTGGAAGGCAAGTTCGGCATTGGCTGGGACTGGTCCGCTGCCATCAATTGGGGACGCAACACCGGTGTGGACGGCTCCACCAAGGTCGCCAATCTCGACAGGGTGGATCAGACCCTCAACACCGCTCTCTGCAGCAACGCCCCGGGAGCTGCGATTCCCTGTGCCGACTACTTGGGCTACGGGGACATTACGCAGGATGTGCTGGACTACATCCTCTATACGACGCGAGACAATGGCGGCAACGATCAGAAGAGCTTCACCGCCAATGTGAGCGGGCAGCTGTTCGAGCTGCCCGCCGGCTGGGTCGGGTTCGCTTCTGGCATTGAGGTCCGCAAAGAAAGCGGCTGGCGCGATCCTGATCCATTGACCGTGCTGGGAAGCGCCAATACCAATCAGCAGGACCCCATTGCGGGCGAATATACGGCCAAAGAGGTGTTTGCCG